>CAZMWN010000036.1:0-19066 GCA_964569935.1 uncultured Pirellulales bacterium | reverse complement strand
AACTGCTTGTGTGGGCCGAACAAGGTATTGGAGACGAAGTGCAGTTTTCAGGGCTCATTCGGCATATAATCTCACACGGCATCGAAGTGGTTGTCGAATGCGATCAGCGACTGCTGCCGCTCATGCAGAGAAGTTTCCCCGGTACTATTGTTGTGGGACGAACTGATCCTCCGAATTCTTTGCTCAAAGATCCGTTGATTACCCATCAGATTCCAATGGCCTCTATACCGGGTGTGTTGGGATTGTCGCCGGATTCCATGCCCTTTCAGAATGCTTTTATGACTCCCGACGAAAGGCTACGCGACCAGTTACGTAGCGAATACAAGAGGGATGGAAATCCTTTGCTTGTAGGTATCAGCTTCAGAAGCGGGAACAGTCAGGAGGGCCGGAAAAGGTCCATCGGGTTGGAGCACTGGGGCCCTGTCTTGAAGATTGCGGGAGCGCGATTTGTGAATCTGCAATATGGAGAGTGTTCGAGGCAGTTGCAAACAGTATACGATCTGTTCGGTGTGGAAATTTTAGATGATAAAAATATCGATCCTTTAAGAAATCTGGAAAGTTTTGCAGCTCAGGTGGCCGCTATGGACCTGGTAATCTCCGTGGACAATTCAACGGTTCACTTCGCTGGAGCCCTGGGGACAGAAGTTTGGACCATGTTACCCAATGTGCCGGACTGGAGATGGGGCCTTGAAGGTGACAGAACTCGCTGGTATTCCACTATGCGTTTGTTTCGGCAGGAGGAGAGGGGAAACTGGGAACCGATTATCTCAAGACTTGCTGATGAACTTACTTTGTTTATCAACTAAGATGTCACCGAGTTTGTTTGAGCTTCCACACTGCCATAGTTTTCCAGCTCGCTTTTGGTGTCCATCAATTGATTCATGATCTCGCTGACTGTTTCCAGAGTATTATCTTGTCCTTCGTATGATAGCTCTTTGTATAATTCTCCCGTCAGCCATTTTTTGCCAAAATAGATCATATCCTTTATTTTCAATAATTCGGTATCCACATCCGGCGACAATCCCGAAGCCCCGCGTTCATGGATACCTCTTGCGGCAGCGATTCTCCATACCTGCCAGCCTCTTGCTCTTGCGGTAAAACAGTAGTCACTGTCACTACCAATGAAAGTTAAATTCTCATCCAGCAGTCCGATTTTTTGAATCATTTCTTTCCTGAGTATCATACAAGCTCCATTGCACCATGGGATTTGTATGTCTTCAGTAAATTCTGATAACTGCCCGTGCTGATGCTTTCCTGCGGGAAAGGCCTCACAACCGCCGGCAAAAATCACGTAATCAGGATTTTGGCTGTATAATTGCAATGGAGCACCAATGCCGCAATCAGGATGTAAATCCATAAATGTCACCATTTTTTCCACAGCATCAGGCTCCAGGTACATATCCTGATTCAATATGATGATATATTTGCAAGGCTGGTTTAAATACTTGCTTATACCTTCGTTTACCGCCGCGGTAAAATAAATGTTGCTATTATTATTATCTCTGACAAATGTCTCGACTTTGAGCGTTTGACTCTTCAGGTGATTCATGCATTTTTCGAGTTGGTGCTCGTTTTTATAACCTGGGATTATGGCTGCAATCATTTCTTTACTCCCACAATTATTATTTAAGTTTCTGATTTCCGATTTATGTTTTCCCGTCAATATTCTCAGTTCTTGTTTAAGGTATTCGAATACAGGCTTCCATTGACCCCATTCTTTTTGCCTGAAAAGTCTCATGGTCGGATACCATGGGCTATCTTGTCGCTCCAGCATCCATCGCCACTCAGGTGCATAAGGTATCAAAGCCCAGGTAGGTTTACCCATTGCTCCTGTCAGATGCAGCACGGATGTATCCACCGAAATAACCAGGTCCAGATTTTGAATTGCTGCGGCAGTTTCCGTGAAGTCATCGAAGTGCTTTGAGATATTTGTCACTTTCATTGTTCCAGCATATTCATCCATCTGTTGAGCTGCCTGGCCCTTTTGCAATCCATATAATTGAACACCTTCAATCTCTGCTAATGGCGCAAAACACTCCAGCGAACAGGAACGATAGCGGTCATTTCCATGCTCAGGTGACCCCGCCCAGACAATTCCGACTTTGAAATCATCCCCCGACAGTTTATTCCGCCAATAATCCACCTTCGCCGGGTCTGCGTGGATATAAGGTACCTCAGAAGGAATTGTCTCTAATGTAGTGCCGAATATATTCGGCAAATCGAACAGAGATGTGTAAACGTCAAATTGCACAAATAACTTCTGGTCAGGATTGTACTCTATAAATTCGTCAACCCCTGGAAAATCTCGGAAAAGGCCGATTATTGGTTTAAGTGTCTCAAATATCACAGTTCCACCCCGGGCTTTAACCATTGGCAGAAATCTGGCGAACTGAATATTGTCACCCAATCCCTGTTCGTAATGAACTAAAAGCCTCCTGGATTTAAAAGATGAGCCATCCCAGCGGGGTTTTCCAGTGCTGTGATAATCTGTTAGAATTTTCAAATCAGCATTTCGTCGCCATCTGTATCCTTTCCAGCCTTCTATGTAATCTCCGTTCAATAAATGGGCAAGTGACATATTCCAGTGTGCCTGGGCATAGTCGGATTTGAGCCGAATGGCCTGTTGGTAATTCTTGATGGCCTCAGTACATCGTCCCTCATCACGCAGACTATTAGCTAAATTATAGTAGGCCTCAAAAAAGTGCGGATCCAGTTGTAACGCCCTATCGAAATTAGCCATCGCTTCAGCAAATTGCTCCTGTTCCTTCAGGGCAATGCCAAGATTGTTATATACTTCAGCGTAATGCGGATCATACTGTAGAGCCAGTTTGAAATTTTTTACCGCTTCGTCGATTTTTCCCTGCCCATTTAAAACCACTCCCAAATGGTTATATGCTTCAACAAAACTTGGCTCTAATCGTATTGCTTGTCTATAATTTTCAACTGCTTTGTCATACAAGTTTTGTTTTTCAAGAGAAAAAGCCATTGTGTTATAAGCTTGTGCATAGTCCGGTTTTAGTGATATAGCCTGTGTGCATTTTTCGACAGCAACGTCATGTTGCCCCTGAGATTGTAAAGCAATAGCCATATTATGATAAGCCTCTGTATAGTCACGCTTTATAGACACTGCTTGATGATAGGTAAGTATCGCTTCGTGAAATTTCCCAAGAGCTTCCAAGGCAATTCCAAGAGTATTATGATATTGTGCTACAGAGTCATTTTGCTTAATTGCCTTATTAATTAACTCAACTGCTATATCGTATTGGCCTTTTTGATAAGCTATCACTCCTAACGAGTGCAGCAAATCAGGATTATTTGGATCGTTCTTTAGAAGCTGTTTGTATAACTTCTCAGCCTCTTGTGGATTTTTAAATGGATGTTCTTGCTCCGTTTTTTCTGCACTTTGTGAAACAATAAGCATCTATATCATGCTTCCATATATTGAAAAAATAGTGAAAAATAAATCCGCTTGTACTTTATATGAGAATATTTATTGAGCTATCGACAGTAAGTGTATCTTGCAATTCAGAATTACTGTCATAACTGATGTTGTTAGCCAGCCATTCATGAATCCCGGCCATATCATATTCGTTTTCATGCATTTCCTGATTTCCAGAATTATGCTGATGTTGTTCACCATTGAATAGTAAATAGTCCTTCAGAGTTTCCTGCTCCTGGTGTTCGCTGCTTGTAAGCACAACCTCAAGCCGCTTTATATTAATTCCGGAATCCGATAGGTTACGGATTATCTGTGGCAATGCTTGCTCAATTTCTACTCTTGTTTGTGTTTTGCTTGCTTCCAATAAGCCGGTTATTTGATTTTCCTGCTCCTGGAATTTTATAAATACCTCCCCCAATTCAGGCGGATTAAGACGAACGGTTATCTGCTTGTCCCCCACCGGATTGGTTAAGGAACTTTGAATTGACTCAAAAATCTGTTTTCCAACATTAGCAGGAACATCGCTCGAAGAATTTTGCTGCACATAATTACTTACTTTTACATTTTCATTAGAAGATATAGTCTGCTCTATTGTTCCTGTTTGGGAACTGTTATTTGAGTATATGGGCTTTGTCTTTGAATCAATGTTAATGTTGGAAGTTGAATTATTTTGTCCTCCTTTTTGATCTGTAGAATTTCGCATGCTTACTACATTTAGCTTCTGAATGTTAGAATTGCCATTTAAATCGTACACGCCAAGCATGGATTTTTTCATGACTTGTGATTTATCATATCCTTCATACTCCCCTACCTTGTTATTAATCAGGCGCTCATTATTGAGAATATTTTTCTGCTCGTAATTCTCACTGATTTTCTGTTGGAAATTAGATGCATCAGCCTTCAAATTCGAAGTGTTACTATTAAATATAGATACTTTTCCATCAGTTGAATTTTCCCCACTTCGTTTATTTATAATATTTTCCGACAATACTTCTTTTTGACCTATTATTTCTTTTTGTTTTCCGGTATTATCTTCGCCCTTGTTTGTCTTTGCAATATCTTCTACGTTCGATAATTCGATTGCTTTTTTTGCTTCTTTTATATTTTTCTGTACTTCTTGTGTTATAATCGTTGATTTATTATTCAAAAGCAATTTATCAGTATCTATAGCTTTACCATCAATCCTGTTTTTTATCGTTTCAACAAATTCGTTTTTTAAATCTTCATTTTGGGTGAGAAGATCTTGGGATTTTCCCGAAAGTATAGATTTTATTCTCTGAAGCATATTATCGCGTTTTTGTATAAGCTCTTGAATTTCTGCCGACTCGTTTATCTCTGAAGTAACAGGTAAGTTTTTGTTCTCTTTGAGAGCGGCTATTAACTCAGCAAGTTGATGTCCAACTTTGGGCTCTACATTTTTTGCGACATCTTTTACTAACGATTCAACCGATGATTTATCTTCTGTATCCGAAGAATTCTCATCAGTATTAGATTTGGTTAAATCCTTACTCTTTGGCTTTGTGTTTTCCTGTATTTCCTTTGTATTTTGAAAGTTATCTGTTTTCCCAACCGACTGTTTATTGTCATTCAAAGGCTGTAATTCAGTTTTATTATCGGTCGTTACAGATTCTTGAGCCTTAATATTCTTCGTTTCATTATCTATTTCGAAATTAAACTTTTCGTTTTTATTTATAAGGTCTAACTTCGAAGCATTGGGATTCGGAGGATTTGTTTGTGGTAAAATACAACTAATTGTTAACAAGTTAGAATCCATATATTAACCTAATTAAATTATCAAACAATAATAAGCAATTTTTGTGCCAGTATTTTAAAGCTATCCTTGAATAATTTATAACTATATGTATATAATATACTTATAAATATTGTATGGTTTGATTTATAACAAAATACCTTGTTGATAGCAGGTCATACGGAGAGATATTCCCCAATACAAGGAAAGAATTTCCGCCATGCCTCATAAATACTATCCAGATTGACGATGTGTACTAAAACAATTCCCTCTGTATAAATTCCTGACAACGTTTCCCTACCAAGAATAGATACATTTTGACGAAAAAGCTGTTTTTTAGGCAATAAAAGGCCAAATATGCTTAAAACGGTCACAATCACTTATCTGGCACGATTATTGCAGTTTTATATTTAACAAATAACGTTCATGTATAGATTATTGGAAAGTAACGATGTCCAGTACCAATAGTGTTACAGATTTGCTCAACGCTGGTATCAGAGCGGAAAATCTTCGTCAGAAGACAATTGCCAACAATATTGCCAATCTTGAAACTCCTAATTATCGCAGGATTGATGTAAAGTTTGAAGAGTTGCTTGCAAAGTCTTTGGATTCAACAGGTTCTGTTGATCTTAGTGAGATAGAGCCTGTAATTTATCAACCAGAACAAACTCCAGTCAAATCTAATGGCAACGACGTCAATTTAGAATCTGAAGTTGGTAAAATGGTCAAAAACAGCCTCCGTCATACGGCCTATATTCGGCTTCTCAGCAAGAAATATAAGCAAATTGAGTTGGCTATGGACGTTAGGTAATGATCAATATGTCATTATTTAGTCAATACAGCATATATAACATAGGATTAGAAAGGTATTGAAGAGATGGAAGTGGAAAATAACTTCGGACCTATAGATATAGCTATCTCCGGTTTGCAGGCACAAGGCAAACAGATTGAGATAATCTCCTCAAATGTCGCAAATGCCCGAACAACTAATGCCGGCAATGGAGAACCATATCGCAGGCTCGAGGCGGCTTTCAAATCAGATGGCGACGTAGGTGGTGTCAAACTGGATAAAATACTCTCCGATACGAGTGAATTTCTTAAAGTATTAGATCCCGGCAATCCCTTGGCAGATGAGGATGGATATGTTGCAATGCCGAATGTCAACCTGCCTATTGAGATGATGAATCTTACTATCGCAACACGTGTGTATCAGGCTAACACAGCCGTTTTGAAACGTTATCAGCAAATGGTGCAAACCACTCTTGAATTACTTCGATAAATTAGGAAAAGCCCATGGTTAATTTTAATGCAAATATAAGCGGTATCCAAAATGCAATGAAAGGTGTTTCGGAACAAAACTCAGTGCAACGTAATAACAATTCTAATAGTTCCGGTATGCCGAAAATAGGAAGTTCTGATAACAACAAAGCAGAATTTAGTAATGCCGTCAAGGCTATCGACAATTACATATCAAAAGTTGACGGCCTTCAACAATCATCTGATATGTCTATAAAGGACCTGTTATCCGGCAAGAATGAGGATATCACTTCGGTGGTTTCAGCGGTGGCAAAAGCTGATTTAAGTTTCAAGTTACTTGTTGGTGTTAGAAATAAGCTAATTGAAGCTTATAAGCAAACAATGAATATGTCAGTGTAGTTAATTGTTTATCATCTTTTACTTATTGTTAATTATTTAAGATAGATAAACTATTTACGAAGAGGCTTAATGAACCTTCTACAAAAAATAGGAGCAATTTGGCAAAAGATCGGCCTGGTCCAACGTTTTTTCCTCATTGCCATCATGCTAACTTTTTTTGGTGTTGGTGCGTTATTGACTCATTGGGCCCGCAAACCCGATTTGAGGCTGTTATATCAAGACCTTGATCCAGAAGAGGCAGCCAAAATCACAGAGAAAATTAGCGAAAAAGGAATTGTGTACGATTTGAGAGCCGGTGGAACAAGCATCTATGCTCCGAAAGAGCAGGTCTATCAACTTCGTTTGGATATGGCAAAAGAGGGACTCCCCATAGGAGAACAAGGCGGCTACAAGATATTTGATAACGGTAAAATCGGCGTTAGTCCATTCGTTCAAAACGTTAATCTCAAACGAGCACTACAGGAAGAACTTGCCAAGAGCATTCAAATGATAGACGGTGTTTCTCATGCACGTATTCATATAGTCAATTCCGAACAAACTCTTTTTACATCCGAGGCAGGTAAAACTACCGCCTCTGTAGTTCTTAAACTCAAGCCGGGTTACAAAATAAGCTCCGTGAATATAGCAGCAATTACTCATTTAGTATCAGGCAGTGTTGAAGGGCTGACATCAGAAAATGTTACTGTAATAGATAGTCAGGGGCGCCTTCTTTCAAGTGAATCCGGCAATGCTATAGCAAGTGGAGCCGGAACTGTGCAGGATTACAGGGAAAGAGTGGAGCAAAATCTGCAGGACAAGGTCGAAGAGATGCTTTCCACCGTCCTGGGTCCCGGTCGGGCAACAGTTAAGGTACACGCAGTGATCGATACCAATAGTATCAGTACCGTTACGGAAAAGTATGAGCCAAAGGGAGTGGCTACTAAAGAAGAGATTACCAGTGGCTCTGAAATCGGGGCCAGTAGTACATCAGGTGAAGGCCAGCCGGCCACACCAGGAAGCACAAAAAAGGATGAAACAATTGTTACGGAATACCAAGTCGGCAAGACTGTAACACAGGAGGTTATTTTGCCGGGCGAAGTAAAATCTCTTTCGGTAGCGGCTATTGTGGACCTATCACCCTCCGATTCGAATGAAGCCGATAGTGCTGAACAACCTGCGAAGATAATGGAACTTGCTGATGTGGAAAAACTTATCGAAAATGCCCTTGGCCTGGACCTTGAAGGACAAGATTCGCTGAAAGTTGTTGACGTCAAAATTCCTCGCCAGGAAGAACAGCTTTTAGATGAAGAGTCGACAGGCGGGCTTGACTATATCGCAATTGCAAGACATGCCTCTTTAGGGATTATGGCAATTTGCATGTTGCTTGTTTTTCGTATGTTCAAGGGTGCTAAGAAAAAAGTGCA
The DNA here is from genome assembly GCA_964569935.1 of uncultured Pirellulales bacterium. Taxonomy (GTDB): domain Bacteria; phylum Planctomycetota; class Phycisphaerae; order Sedimentisphaerales; family Anaerobacaceae; genus JAFGPS01. Next base: position 10,818 of record CAZMWN010000036.1, on the reverse strand, counting down.
GTCTGAAGCCGCTGCCCAGGCCCCACCTAAAGCAGAGGAATCTGCTGGTTTTCTTCCGGGACAAGCCGGAGTTTCACCTATGGCATTTCGCAGACAGATAGCCGGTGCTTTGGAAAGTGACCCAGAACGGGTAAGGCAATTGTTTTCCAAGTGGATTGAAGAATAATCCCAAAAAAAGGATTTAATAAATGGCATTGACGGGCAAACAGAAAGCAGCAATGTTGTTGATGAGTTTGGATGCGACAACAGCGGCAGAACTTGTCAAAGGTCTTGATGCCAAAGCGGTTCAAGAATTAGCTTTGGAGTTGGCGTATCTGGATGCCACTGGTTTCAGAAATAATAAACAGAGCGCCGAAATTGCGTGGCAGTTCTACAATTTACTTCACGTCGATGATGAATTTCAAATTGACAACTTCCTTCACGAAATACTTAAAAGCACATTAGGAGAAGGCAAGGCCGACAATATCCAAAACCAAATACAAAATTTATTATATAAACGTGATCCTTTTATTTCTATTCGATCCACCGATTCACAAACGTTGGCTTCTATTCTTAGCAGTGAACACCCTCAGGCAGCCGCTGTGGTTTTATCAGAACTGCCGGTAAAGAAAAGCTCAGAAGTGCTCAGTATCCTCGGTGAAGGAGTCCGGCTTAGCGCTATCAGCAGGATGACAAGTAGTGAGACTATAACTTCTGAGGCAAAGTTACGAATAGCAGAGACAATCTGCAAACGTCTTGAGTCAACTACAACTGCCGATACGGGCGAGGTGGTGGCGGCCCGGCCTGAGCAATCATTACGGAAAGTGGCTGTGATTTTACGTAACCTGGGTAAAGAGCTTCGAGATGGCCTGCTCGGTTCTATACGTGGAAAAGATGAGAAAGCCGCAGAAACGGTTGCTGAGTTAATGATTATCTGGGCGGATATACCTCAAGTAACTGACAGGTCGCTACAGGAAGCATTGCGTGGAATCGACTCCCGTAAATTGGCATTAGCGTTACATAAGGCTGAAACTGAGATTATTGAAAAAATCAGGTCTAACATCTCTGAGCGAGCTGCTGCTGCACTGGATGAGGAAACATCTCTTATGTCAGCTCCAAAAAAAGAGGATATCGAACAAGCGAAGGAAGAAATTGTCCAAGTTTTACGTCAGATGAACGAGAAAGGCGAACTCGCGTTTATTGAAGAGTGATATGATGTTTGGCCAACCAAAAATTATTCTATCCAAACCAATCAAGTCGGTGACAATTCAAGATACACGACCTACATCTATTGGATCCGAGTACACAAATGATGTGTGCGGGACTGAATTGATAAGTCACACACAAATAAATCCTGATTTAGATGGAAATAATACTTCGGCAGATAATTTAGAGGCACAAAAGGCTGCGCTTTTACACACTTGCCAAATAATCAATAACGTAGCTGACAAACTTAATAAGTTTAATGAAAAAGTTATTACGGAACATAAAGAGGAAATTGCCAAACTTTCGGTAGAAATCGCAAGAAAGATATTGGTCCAAAAAGTAGAAAAAGGCGATTATGAAATAGAATCAATCGTGAAAGAGGCACTGAAAAATGTTCCTACCCGTCAGGATGTGGAGGTGCGTTTAAATCCGGAAGACCTTGAGCAATGCCAAAAGACACTAAATGACGAACTAAAGAGCATGCTAAGCGGGATAAAGTTAATTTCTGATCCGGACATAAAACGGGCAGAATGTTCAATTAAAACTCCAAAAGGGACTATACAATCATTTATTGACGAACATTTGGAGCAAATTGGTGAGGCACTTGAAAAAGTGAAATAGATAATGGTTATTGGTGCCGATACTAACAGTTTGATTGATTTTCAGAAATTTCATTCCGCATTGAGCGAAGTCAATTTGATGAACTGTCGCGGTTCTGTTGTTCGAGTGTCAGGTCTGACAGTTGAATCGAACGGCCCGGCAGTTGGTTTAGGAGAGCTTTGCGGGATACATATCCGTGATGGAAGACGTACTTTAGCGGAAGTAGTGGGTTTCCAAAATGACCATCTTATCTTACTGCCGCTGGAGCATATTGATGGTATATCACCTGGTGACTCAGTAACATCACGAACTACCCCTCGTCACATTACTCTTAATGAAAGCGTGCTTGGCAGAGTATTGAACGGTTTGGGAGAACCTATAGATAATAAAGGACCACTGAGTGGGACGGATAAAAAGGCCTTGGATGCAAGTAGCCCCCCACCTTTGAGTCGTGAAAAGATTACAAGTCCACTGGCTTTAGGTATCAGGTCCATTGATGGATTATTAACTTGCGGCAAGGGACAACGAATAGGAATTTTCTCAGGTAGCGGAGTAGGTAAAAGTGTACTACTTGGCGATATTGCAAATTCGAGTGAGGCAGATGTCAATATCGTTGCATTAATTGGTGAGCGTGGCCGAGAAGTTCGTGAATTTCTTGAATCAGATCTTGGTCCTGAGGGTTTAGCTCGCAGTGTTGTTATCGTTGCAGCATCGGATTCACCTCCGATTCAGCGGGTCAAGGCAGCATTCGTGGCCGTTACAGTTGCCGAGTATTTCAGAGATAAAGAAAAAAATGTTTTATTTATGATGGACTCACTAACTCGTTTTGCCCATGCCCAGCGGGAAATAGGTCTTGCTGCCGGTGAACCTCCGACAACGAAGGGCTACTGTCCAAGTGTTTTCTCACTTATGCCAAGACTAACCGAACGTTTGGGATGTTCCGAAAACGGTAGTATAACAGGTATTCTCACAGTTCTGGTTGAGAATGATGATTTAGCTGATCCCGTTGCCGATAGTGCCAGAAGTCTGCTGGATGGGCATATAGTTCTATCAAGAAAATTGGCTGAGAGAACTCATTATCCTGCTGTGGATATCTTACAAAGCATAAGCCGATTGATGCCCGCAGTGACAACTAAAGAGCACAAACTTGCGGCACAGAAACTCAAAGAAATATATGCTATTTATGATGATGCCCAGGACTTGATAAATATTGGGGCGTTCTCATCCGGCAGCAACAGACGTATTGATGGGGCAATAGCATTGATAGACAAGATTAGTGACTTTCTTATTCAACCTGTCCGAGAGAAAACAAATTTCAATGAAACTGTCAAGCGTATGACAGCTATTACCCGATCCTGGGATGAGCTTTTGGGTTCCCAATGATTTAGCAATATAAACATAATATTTTTTATCGAGATTTTAAAACTGGAAATTAAATGAAACGGTTTGTATGGCGGCTGCAACGTGTTCTTGACATAAGAGAAAAAGAGGAACAAAAAAAAACAGCAGAGCTGCTTGAGTTAACCGATAAATTAGCTGTTACACGAGGGGAACTGCTAATAAAAAAGAAAAGAATAGAAAACATAATCAGCAGTATAAATAATGAGAATCCTAAGAAACGTTTGGGTAAACAAGAATTCTTTCTGGCATATTCTTACATAAGTGATAAGCAAATTAAAAAATTAAGAGAAAAAATCAGACATTTGGTATTACAACAAAAAGAAAAAATTGCAGAGGTTCTAAAAGCCAAAAGATACAAAGAAGGATTAAAAAAATTGCGGACTGAAGCAAGGTTGCAATTTATTAAGGAACAAGAAAGATACGAGCAAAAAGAATTAGATGATGGTTCGACAATTTCATTTGTCAGAAACCACTGAAATTAGGAGAAAACCTGTGAGTAAAAAACTGATAATAATAACATCAGCATTAGGATTGCTAAGCTTTGCCGGAGCATTTGCATTCTCGTGGTTTACCAAGCCATCACCGACAGACTTCTCCAATGATCCAAATCAACCAATGGAATCCTTTACAAAAGGCGAAATTAAACCACTGCGATCGAAGGCTAACACAATAGCTGCCACCGATTCTATACACATTGAGACAACAAAATCCATGACTGAACAGCAGCTTAAGAATCTAATTCATGATCTTCGAAAAAAGATGGGGGATTATGAACATAAACTACATGCCCTAAAGGCACAGGAACAGAGATTGCAAATGGCCCAGAATGTTCTAAAGGAGGACATCGAAAAGCTTCACAACTTACAAATCCAACTTGCATCAATCACTGCCAATCTTAAGAGCGAACGTGATAATCTACTAAAAAGCAGACTTGAGATTGATAAAAATGAACAAATGAATCTCGCATCAATAGCGGCTACTTATGACAAGATGGACGCAAGCAGTGCCAGTAAAATATTGACCAATATGTGTTCAACTGGAAAGTCTAAAACAGGACGGGACGAAAAGCCTGATATTACTGGCGGCAGCTTTGATGACGCTGTTAAGATTCTATATTTTATGACCGAACGAACTAAGGCGAAATTGTTGGCTGAATTGGCTGTATCCGAGCCACAACTTGCAGCAGTTTTAAGCCAGAGATTGAAAAAAATAGTTGAGGTTAATTAGCACCATGGATATCGCAACCATTATAGGAGTTATTCTGGGTTTTGTTGTTGTCGTCGGTGCTATTGTCATCGGTGGTGGCTGGCAGTCGTTCGTGCACATCCCTTCGTTAGCAATAACAATAGGGGGTATGTTATGTGCCACTCTTATACACTTTTCTCTTCCTCAGTTTCTTGGAATATTCTCAGTAGTCAAAAAAACTATCGTCACCAAGATACCGCTACCGTCTGAACTGATTCAGAACATGGTGAACTTTGCAGCTATCAACAGACGTGACGGTGCACTGGCCCTGGAACAGGAGATTCCCAAAATAAGTGATTTGTTTTTCGTCAAAGGTTTGCAAATGCTTATAGACGGCCAGGAATCCGAGTCAATAAGAGATCTCATGTCTCTTGAAATCGAATACCTTCGAGATCGTCATTCGACAGGTAAGAAAATTTTGGAATTTATGGGTGCAGCTGCTCCTGCTTTTGGAATGATAGGTACTCTAATTGGATTAGTCCAAATGCTCAGAAACCTATCCTCTCCGGATCAAATTGGCGGTGGAATGGCTGTAGCTTTGCTTACAACTTTCTATGGAGCGTTTTCTGCCAATTTGATTTTTATTCCATTGGCCGGCAAACTGGGGATTTATTCCAAGGCGGAAACCACAGCAAAGGAAATGATTGTGGAAGGTGTCTGTGCCATTGCACAAGGCGACAGTCCAACTGTTATCCGAGAAAAAATGCAGGCATTTGTATCCCAGGGCAGAAGAGAAGAAGTAAAGGCCACTATATAATGGGGCGTGTCAAAAAGCAGGTAGAACCCGATGAGACTCCAGGTGCACCGGAATGGATGGTGACCTTTAGCGATTGTATGACCCTTCTTCTGACATTCTTTGTTCTACTTTTAACTTTTTCCTCTTTTGATAACAGAATATTTCGAAGATTAAAGGTAATTTACTCCACGGCACTAACCAATATTACCCCGTCAGTTCGAAGCGACAGAGATGCTTTAATATATTTCCCCCCTGTCAGGCATATAAGCGATCTCGACAAAGGCAGTGAGAAACCTACCCTGACTACAGGATATAAGGATGGTGTAATAGATGAATCAAGACCTTTGAATTTTAATAATGGTATTATATTTATGCTTTCATCGAACAAACTCTTTTGGGGCAATGGGACAGTTATTTCCACCGATGGTCGCCATATCATGGACAAATTGGCACTATTTCTATTAGGAACATCTAACAGGATAGTCATTAGCGAAAACGGACCGACCAAAGAACCAGATGGTGAATCCCTGGGATTACAGCGGGCGTGGGCGGTAATGAACTATTTCACAGTCAAACATAACCTTGATAAGAAACGATTTAGCATCTCATCGGTAAGTACTCTTTCTCAAGAGAGCAATCAAAGTTCTTATCCGGATTCTGTAAAAGCGAATAATGGACGTGCCGTTGAAATAGTATTGTTAACACGGAATATATACAATTGAAAAATCCGCGCAAGACAAGCGAAGAACAAGGACCAAAAGTACCAAGTTATATTGTGACTTTTTCAGATATGGTTACCCTTTTGCTCACATTCTTTGTAATGTTGCTTTCTCTCGCTGAGGTTCAGGACCCGGAACTTTTTGATAAAGGACGGGATTCCTTCCTTGAATCACTCAGAAATGTAGGACTTGGGTCACTTTTCGGAAGGCAACAAATGCCTCAATTAGGTCATCTTAAAAATATAAGCTATATATCCAATCCAGAGCAAACATTCAACCATAGAAGTATCGATGCAAAAGCGGAAGAGCTAAACCGCCTCTTGAAAGAACTTATGCAGTCAACAACTACCATTAATTCAAGAATAACAGCCGACAAAATCGACTTTTCAGTTGCGAATGTTCATTTTTCACCCGGCCTGGCTGATCTCGATGATAGGGCAACTAAGTTTCTGACAGAATTTTGCCGGGATTTACAACTCATTACCGACAAGAAACCAGGCATGTTATATGTGCTTGGTCTGGCTCCTGATGAAAAGACTGAGAAAGAACAATGGTTGTTATCAGCAAGACGTGCAGAAGCTGTAGCTCAGTTTCTCCGGAATAATCTTGATTCGATTCCCGATCTACGAACTAATCAAAGCTTCATGAGGCCAGTGCCTAAATGGTCGGTACATTCGTGGGGAGCTGGGCCGGGGGGAGATTGGATAGGGCCGGATAGCTCGATGTCCAAACGTTCGCAGATATTAATCGCGATTCTAAAATAGAGTGATTAATTTATACGCTTGTTAAGTTTTTCGACAAATTATCTGACATAATCCTCACTTTTCGAGCCGATATCCCCAGTTTAAGTGCATAAATAAACATATAGTTATTTCGGTACAATATTTGCTCTACATACTAATAAGGGTGGTTCTACTTATAGAATAAGTGGCTGTATAAAATAGAATGCTCGGAGTTAATTTGGTATGTTCGATAACTTAACCGGTATTAAGAAAAAAATTATTGCATCATTGGCAATAATCGCATTGGGTGGCAGTTTGCTTGTATTTCGCTCTACTCAATCCGAGACAAGCGCAATGGAGCCGGAGAATTCAATATCAGATCCCTGTCAGCCAGCGAAAATGTCGGATTCTAATATAAACTCCCTGTTCGCAAATGACTCGAATTTGTCTGTAAAATCAGGTTATGACACAAGTGGTGGGGAATTTTATATCAAAACAATACTTTCAGTTTTCTTTGTAATTGTTCTTGGCATAGCAGGTGTATATGTTTCAAAGAAGCTTTTACCCAAATTAACTAACTTGCCGGGCAAAGAGATTCATATTGTTGAAACAGTCCATCTTGGACAACGCAGAGCAGTTCATCTGCTGGAAGTAGGCAACAGACGATTTCTTATTGGTAGTACAAATGAGAACATTAGTACATTGGCTGACTTAAATCCAGCATTGATGGATATATCAGCCCAAGATATGGATATTAATTTCGAGAAAATAAATGATAGGCAATCATATTAGAATTAGCTTTCTGACTTTTTTTGTTCTGATGTCAGCCGGATTAAGCTTTGGCCAGAATTCAAACGCATTGAGTCGTGTTCCTAATGCTGATTTATCGGCCATGGGAATACAGCAGCCTGAGTTGCCCGGGAAAACCGTCAATGCTTCCAGAACCAATAATCCGACAAACAAAGTCCCGAGCATTACTGACCTGAAAACCCTTATAGACAAAGCAATGACTAACGAGGACGAGAATAAAGAATGGTCAACCCCGGTCAAACTTGTAATCATCTTTAGTGGTTTATCAATCTTGCCAAGTCTTTTAGTAATGATGACGTCCTTTACAAGAATTGTAATTGTTCTGGCATTTGTTCGTCGTGCTTTGACCACCCAGACTATCCCCCCTACTATTGCTATAATAGGTTTAGCTTTGTTTTTAACATTGTACACGATGGCCCCAACATTTGAAAAAATCAATATGAACGCAGTCCAGCCTTATCTTACAGATGAAATTGATTTTCAAACAGCAGGATCCAGAGCCAGTAGTTGTATCAAGGAATTTATGCTCAGGCAGAGCCGAGAGGCGGATTTAGCTCTTTTTGTCAAAATGGCCAAGATTGAACCACCTACCAGTCTGATGGACATAGATATGCACATCATTATTCCGGCTTTTATTATCAGTGAATTCCGCACAGCATTTGAGATAGGTTGTCTTTTATTTATTCCTTTCTTATTGTTGGACATGGTTATTGCAGGTGTCTTGCTCAGTGCTGGTATGATGATGTTACCTCCGGTTATGATTTCACTGCCTTTTAAGCTTATATTATTTATCCTCGTTGACGGCTGGGGATTACTGGCAAAAAGTATTAGTCTAAGTTTTAACTGACGCCAGGGAGAATATTAAAAAAGTTCGGTTCCTACAAGGTGGGAGCCTATTACGGGACACGAATTATGGACAATAGTTTTATTGTTTATCTGGGCCGCCATACTCTTGAAACAGCTTTGTTATTATCAGCTCCGATTTTGCTTACCTGTATGTTTGTTGGAATAGTTGTAACATTATTCCAGGCGGTTACATCCATACGCGATATGACCATAACAATAGTTCCCAAGCTTTTGGCTGTTGGTGCAGTAGTGCTGGTTTTCAGTAACTGGATGCTTCAGATCATGCTGAGCTTTGCCAATGAGATCTTTAGCCATATTCAAAACATCGGGCGTTAAAAATAAATGGCTTTGATGATCGAAAAACTGCTTGGCCTGGTTATGGTTCTGACAAGAATCTCGGCATTATTTTTGGTCATTCCAGTTTTTGGGTGGAAAAGCATTCCCGCCAGAATCAAAGTCGCAATGACTTTACTGTTGGCTATTTTCTTTTCAATGATCACACCATTACCTCTCTATGCCGGTCATATATCCTTAGGAAAGGCAATATTACTGATATCAAATGAAGCCATATACGGACTGGCTCTTGGTTTAATTGTTTCTCTAATATTCGCCGCTGTTAGACTCGGCGGACGTGTTATTGAACGACAGATCGGCTTGGCCATGGCCGAAATTTTGGACCCATTGACCGGCGAGAGAACTCAACCATTAGGTAGCTTGTTGGAAATGATATTTATCTTACTGTTTCTAAGTGCCAATGGCCATCATTTGTTTTTGTCAATCATTTTTAGAAGTTATGAGGCATTTCCCGCCGGTAGCACACCAACGATATCCGTTCTGACTGGCGGAGTGATTCAAGCCAGTTCAGCCATGTTAGTAGCCGGCCTTAAATTAGCTGCACCTATACTGGCAGCTTTTCTGTTATTGATGGTCGTCTTAGCTGTGTTAGCACGTATAGTACCGGAAATGAATATTCTTTTTATCAGTTTACCAATGCGTGTAGGGCTGGGTTTTTTAATGGTAATGATATTTTTACCATTCATTAGTTCATTTATATCTGAATTCGCCGACTTGATGGGCAAACTATTGCCTTTATAAGCTAATTATATATTTAAGAGTTTAGTTCATAGTTCCAGTTTTTTAACTATGAACTTCTAACGAAATCAGGGACTTATCATGGCAGAGCAGGCAGTCGCCGAACGGACAGAGCACCCAACACCCAGAAAGCTGAATAAAGCCAGGGAGAAAGGGCACGTGCCACAGAGCCAGGAGCTAACATCTGTTGTCACGCTTTTAGCATTGATAGCAATGCTCGCTTTATTAGGTCCAAATCTTCTTCAATGGTTCGAGATGGAAATTAAGCAGGGAATGTCTTGCGAGAATAGCGTTTTTGCCAATTCAAAAACATTTCTTGGCTTCTTTAGCACAAAAATTATCGATTCAATACTTGTTATCATACCCATTCTCACAGCACTTGTTGCAGCCGCTGTCTTAGCCGGGATTGCTGTGAGCGGTCCGAATTTTACTACAGGAGCTTTAAAATTAAAATTAGGCCAGCTTAATCCGATTGAAGGTTTCAAAAAACTGATTAACGCACGGTCTATAGTGAGATTGTTGACATCAATATTAAAACTACTTTTTGTAACACTGATCATTTGCTTTTACCTTCAAAGTAAACTCGATACACTCGCCAGTCTTCGATGGGTCTGGTCAGGGCAAATGATTGCAATTATCTCTAAGGTAATCCTCGGCCTTTTAATACGCATCGGAATTGCACTACTGATTATTGGTCTTGCTGATGCTATATATCAAAAACGGAAATACATCGAGGACCTGAAAATGACGCGTCAGGAAGTTAAACAAGACCATAAAGATACAGAAGGCTCGCCGGAGATAAAACGTCGAGTCCGAACGATCCAGTTCCAAATGGCTTTGAAACGCACGCTGCAGGAGGTACCTAAGGCTACTGTCGTTCTTGTTAACCCAACACATGTCGCTGTCGCCCTGCGCTATGAATCCAAAACGATGGATGCGCCCGTAATGGTGGCCAAAGGAGCAGACCACATGGCAGAAAAAATACGAGAAATCGCTCGAGCATACGGAGTACCTGTCATCAGTAAGCCGGAACTGGCCAGGGCAATATATTCAACCGTACAGCCCGGCAATCCCATACCAGAGCACTTATATACTGCGGTAGCACAAGTGTTAGCCTTGATTTATCGTCTCCGGAACAAGAAAAACTGATTTTCCCAATATTCACGTACTCCCCTGGTTTTCCTTGTGTTTTGAATCCCCCTTGCCCAGGTACCGGTAAAATCTCATAATATATTGTTATCAAAGAGCTTATATTCTTTTACGCAATACGCATAACGCCGAACGCAGTACGAAATAAACCTGTCCTGAGCGCAGTCGAAGGATTGGGTTTGTTTTGGCTTTGTTTTGGCTTTGTTCCCTTGTCCGGCATAGTCGCAGACGACGCCGGATTTTGCCATAATCTCTTTATATCAAAGAGCTTATATTCTTTCACGCAATACGCATAACGCCGAACGCATAACGA
>CAZMWN010000035.1:18092-19097 GCA_964569935.1 uncultured Pirellulales bacterium | reverse complement strand
GCCGCCGTCGGTCATTTCAGTGAGAGCGGACTCAAATGAAGGTACTACGAAAAGCATCAATCCCAGAAGGATAAGGAATGCTGCGGTCAATACTACAATCGGATAAATCATCGCGCCTTTTACCCTGGATTTGAGCTTCTGAGCTTTTTCCATAAAGTCGGCTACACGTGATAGGATCAGGTCCAGCACACCACCGGTCTCTCCGGCGGCCACCATACTAACCAGAAGTCGATCAAAAGCCCTCGGGTATTTCCCCAATGCTTCCGAGAGCGTGGAACCGCCTTCGATGTCATCGGCTACATAACTGATAATTCTCTTGAATGTTCCTGATTTTTGCTGCTCCTCAAGAATCCTAAGCGATCGCAGAATAGGCAAACCCGCGTCCTGAAGTGTCGAAAGCTGTCTGGCGAATTGAGTAATAAGTTTGACTTTGACCCTGCCGCCGGCCCCTCGCCTTTTCTTGGGCTTTGCAGCAGCTTTTGCAGCAGCTTTTTTCCCCGCGCCTCCGGTATTAACCTTCGTGGGGAAGTAGCCCATATTACGTATCTTACTTATTGCTTCTTTTTGACTAAGGGCTTCAATTTCGTCCTTGATTTCCACGCCCTGTGCGTCAAGAGCTGTGTATTGAAAAACAGACATTTTAAATACCTCCCCTGTATTCCAGATTTACTGTTAAGTTAATTTTCATAACAAATCCATCCTTCTTAAAATTCCTCCATCATTGTTTCTTTCACGATTTCGTCGATGGTTGTTATACCGTCATAGATTACTTCCAAACCGTTATCTCGTAGCAATCTCATGCCGGCTTTTTGGCCGGCCGCACGTAAAACTGACGTCGAGGCTTGATTCATTACCAGGTCTCGTATTTCATCATTGAATACCATAATCTCAAAAATACCAACTCGTCCTTTATAACCGGTCCCATTGCAATTTCCACAACCACGGCCGTAGTAAAACTTCTTACCCTTGACATCTTCAGGTGTAAGTTGCAGTTCCATCAATTGA
>CAZMWN010000035.1:0-18082 GCA_964569935.1 uncultured Pirellulales bacterium | reverse complement strand
CTTCGTTTGGCTCGAATTTTGTTTTACAACTGGTACATATTCTTCTGACCAATCGCTGAGCAACAATGCCTTCGATTGTTGCGGTGATAAGAAACGGCTCGACTCCCAAATCCAAAAGTCTTGCTATCGAGCTTGGTGCATCATTTGTATGTAAGGTGGTGAACACAACGTGGCCTGTCAGCGAGGCCTGTGCGGCAATTTGTGCCGTTTCAAGGTCACGAATCTCACCCACTAATATAATGTCGGGGTCCTGACGCAATATTGAGCGAAGGCATCGTGCAAAAGTCAGTCCTATATCGGATTTCATTTGAACCTGGATAAGGCCGTCAACATCATATTCCACGGGGTCTTCGGTTGTAATTATTTTAGTGCCGATATCATTGAGCTCATCCAATGCCGAGTATAGAGTGGTAGTTTTGCCGCACCCAGTCGGACCGGTAACGATTATAATGCCGTTGGGCTTGCGAATAAGCTGGCGGACTATTTCATGCTCTCTCGATCTTAGTCCAAGCTCTCCCAGGTCAAAACTGGCCTGGGACCTGTCAAGGATACGCAATACAACACTTTCTCCGAACATCGTGGGAAGAACACTGACTCGCAAGTCAACCGGATTGCTCTGGACGGTCAAGGATATTCGGCCGTCCTGCGGTAGACGTCTTTCGGCGATATCCAGATCTGCCATAACCTTAATACGTGAACTCAGGGCCGCTGCAATGTATTTCGGAGGAGGGATCATTTCGTAAAGCACACCGTCGATTCGATAGCGCATCTTGTACTCATCCTCAAACGGCTCAAAATGGATATCGGAAGCCTTGTCCCGGATGGCCTGTAATAGTACGAGGTTCAGCAATTTTTTGACGGGATTTGACTCGGATAGCTCCTTCAATTCATCAAGGTCGATACTCTGGTTTCTGCCCTCAAATTCTGCGAGGAAACTATCACCTTGTATCTCATCTATAAGCTCGTTGATGTTGTTGTCTTGCTGCTCTTCATAATACATTGTTAACGCCTTCTCCAGGGCGTCGGGGTCGGTTATTCTGGCGGTAATCTTGAAACCCATTAGTGTGCTTAGATCATCGGTAGCCCTGAAATTATCAGGACTGTCGAGAACCACAATCAATTCATTTTGTTCTTTTTTGTATTCGATTGGTATGATGTGATAGGTCTTCGCCATTTGAGCCGGCACCTTTTCTATTACATCAGGAGGAATGTCAATGCCATCCAGACTCATATACTCCATTCCACGCTGCGCTGCGAGTGCCATTTGCAACTGGCCATCGTCAACCAAACCCAGCTCAAGAAATATCTCACCTATTTTCACACTCCCGTGCCGCTGGCTTTGGATTTTCAGACATTCATGGACCTTCTCACGACTTAGAATACCCATTTTTATCAATATTCTTCCGAGCGTTCTGCCTCTTAATTGTTCGACCGGAGGAAGCTTCTGTATGTCTTTTATTTTACCCATAGGAGTTTTTCCTATAATCTGTTACCTTGCAAATCAATTTTATTATATAACATTAAGACCTTCTTGACAAATAAATTATCAATTGGACACTTAGTAATTCAGACTACAAACTATACTCATTTTGCTTCGATAATAACATTATAAATAAACATTTATTAACAAGAAATGGGAGGATAATACTTATAAAAATACATATCCAATTTATGATAAGGAACAGTGATTCTTCAGAAAGTATTGGTGAACTTGTTACTACCTTCTATATCACGTTATTGATTGTAGGAAAAGGACTTACAAAAATGATTTTATTGAACGGTTTTCTGCTTTGGTGGTTTTGACACATATACCGCTTGCCAACCGTAATCCGCCTCCTCCCAATGCCCCCAAATCGCCTGTTTTATCCTCCTCCACAAAATTCGTTATCTCTGTAAAATGAGATTATAAGAAAATAATACTTTATCTCATAATCCAGCGTTTTCCTTTAAAATCAGCGCTCATATCATATCTTGAAGTCAGGTTGCCCTTGACAGCATATTTTAATTCAAGGGTCTTTCTGAGAAAAACCTTTTGCGGTTGGCCAGTTGGGGCCTTTGCAACCGGATGATCGACAACAGCCGTTTCATTGCTTAAACCGGTGATAAATAATGTAATATTCTTAGCTTTACCATTAAAATCCGGCCATATAATGACAATGTCTTTTGTGTTATCTTCACCTTGAAGCAATTTATTATCGGCCTTGCTTATAGGCTCGAGAAACTGATATCTACTTTTATGACGTAGCTTTATTTGTTCGAAAATCGCCGGTGTAACATCTTTACCTTCTGGAATGATTTGAAAGTTATCCGTCATCAAATCACATTTAGGATAGAAACTGACATCGTCACCGGTGTTATTGGTAAGCGTAATTATCATATACCAAAACACCATTGGCTTGTTATTAGCGGTGTTTTGGAGAATAATTTGCTGCGGATGAGTATATTCCGTATCAATTGTCCATTGAGTCGGGCCCTGCACAATAGCTGGCTCAGGGGCAGCCAGAGATGCGCTAAAGGCTAAAATCCAGATTCCTAATACCCCATATACAAACCTTCTCATCTTACAGCCCTCGACAAAAAAACATGCGCCCTATTACTTGAGAAACTAACACGGACATTTCAATGACTATTTTACACTAAATCTACATAAAAGCCAAGAATATTTTACCTTTTATTGTCAATCATAGATGAAATCAAACGGATTAAATTGTTGCCTAATTGCAAAAATTAGGCTATTTTTGCGCAGCAGGTGGGTGGCTACGTACTGTATCCAACGATGTGATAAGAACGACAGGTGTAGATTTATGGTGGATGAACAGAAACAATTACTGCGACAAATTGAGGCTTTACTGGAATTTGAGAATATGCAAGCTCTTGCTCAACTTCTCAGCGACCAGCGAAGCAGTGACATCGCCGAAGTCGTGGAGCTTGTGGATAACGAGCACAAACGAGCAATCTTTGACGCCATGGACAAACCTATATCGGCTGAAGTTTTAGAAAAGGTTGATGAGGCAACCAGAGCGGAACTGTTTGAACTGCTTAAGAAAGAAGAATTGAGCAGCATTGTATTGTACCTCAATCCTGACGACGCCGCCGATGTTCTTTCCGAGCTTCCTGAAGAAGAAAGGATTGAACTTCTCAGAAGCATTCCTCCGGCTGAATCGGCGGAGATTAAGGAGTTAATGGGCTATTCGGAGGATTCTGCCGGCGGCATTATGGATCCTGTTGTAATAAGTGTCCACGAGAAAGCTACTGTTGCCGAGGCCATCAATGAGATTCGAGCGGCGGAAATTGATGAGGATTTCTACTCAGTATATGTTGTGGACAACAGCGGACGATTTCTTGGAGATGTCCGTATAAGATTTCTGTTGACCCGTCCGGAAAACACGAAGATACATGATCTAACAGATCCCGATACGATATATGTTAAGGTTGATACCGACCAGGAGGAGGTCCGAAACATATTCAGTAAGAATGATCTTATTGTTATGCCGGTTTTGGATGAAAGGAATAAATTAGTCGGACGGATTACCGCCGACCGCGTTATTGAGGTGGCCGAAGAAGAAGCTGCGGAGGACTTATATACGATGGCCGGTACCGATCCTGAGGAACTGGATACATTTTCAGCTATTCATGCAGCCCGGATTAGAATGACCTGGTTGTTGCCCTGCTTGATTGGAACAGGTGTTACGGCCTTGGTCCTAATGTTTTTCCACAATAAATTTAATCCTATTCTATATACTGCTGCGATTGCTTTTGTTCCAATGATTGCAGCTATAAGTGGTAATGCCGGACTGCAAACCTCAACAATTGTGGTTTCAGGATTGGCAACCGGACACCTTGTAGCATTGCGAATAAGCCAGGTTTTTTCACGCGAAGTGCGAATTGCTGTTCTTGTCGCCTTAAGCTGCGGACTAATAGGTGGTTTAGTATGTGCGATGTTACTTAATATAAAAACTCCAGATAACACCATAGGCTCGATAAGACTTGTTTTTGCCTTCGCAATGGCCATGTTCTCAGCAATAATGGTCGCCACGACTCTTGGTTTGTTTCTGCCGTTTGTATTTCGCAGAATCGGCATAGACCCGGCTATAAGCTCAGGCCCGCTGGTTACAACCGCAAACGATTCAATAAGCGTAGCAATTTATATGACTCTGACGCTTCTATTAGCATTGTGACTGCAGGCCGGAAGATTTATGATGGGAGCTTTGATGTTGGTATCCAAGGAATTTCCGTTATATTGTTAGCGCCGGATTCACCTGGTACCAATCGTTCTTCTTGGTCTGGTTTTCCTTGGAATCTCCCTGATTCTCGATTTTCTTGCAACCCGTTTTTTTGGAAGGAATTCAGCCGGTATCTTATGTCCCAATAGCTGCAACGCGTTTCTGCATATTTCTGCGGTGGAACTATTGTGTTGTGTTAAACCTTGCTTGAGGACTTCAAGAGCCACCTTTTTCATTCTGCCTTGCATCTTTCTTAATCCATATGCTGCAGCGTTTTTCGTTGTTACTTGAAAGTTGCTGAACAGAATTCCTCTTAAGATATCCAGACCGTCTTCCTGCATCCAGGACAAGTTAAAAGCTGCTCGCCTTCTAATTGATGCATTGTTCGAGTGCAACTGCTCCTGCAGTTTTTCAAGAAGCTGTACTGAAGCTTCATTTTTTTCACGGCCTGAAATTTTTCTCTTACCTGACTCCATAGAAATACCCCTAAATATATCGGCAAACGTATACTGTCTGCTATAGTGAATTTGCCGCTTTCTGTATCCGATTCATTTACTAAATAGCTGTCTTGAAATCCTGATTTTCGTTCCTTTGGCAGGCTTCCATGACCAAATTGATGCAAGGGCCGATTTGGGATGTGAAAAACCAGACAAATATGAGATTATTGAAACCTACGTTCGTTATTGGAGCCGTCGATGCTAAAGCCAATGGGGGTTCTTTCTTTCTTTGTCCTAAAAAATTAGTATTGTTCGAGCAACATAGTTGACATTCTTTTGTAAAATCTTATAATATTACTATCTAAGGGTTTGTCTTTACAAATCTTATGGTAGCAATATTATTCTACCAAGCCACAAACTATAATTAAACTGGCCTTGTGGTGGAAATAATATTAGGATGTGGGTATATAGCATTGAGTTTAGATATATTTCGTTCATTATTTTATTTTCAAATACTTGAGAATTAAATGCGACTCTGATTAAAAGGTCGAGTTGCATTAAAATTCATTGCGACAGCTCAATATAGGGACATCGCTATTGTTAAAATAGCTAAAGTTCTCACCTTTTGAGTTGGTAATAAATATGGGCGTGAAACAACCTATTGATGATCGAACGAGTCTTGAACATGATCCGGCGCTGAATAAATATTTCAGAGCAGCAACTAAGACTCGGGCAAGTGATTTGCATCTAAAAGTAGGACAACCACCAAAACTACGCATCTTTGGGGAATTGAAGAATACTACCGGTGATGTAATGACTGCCAAAGGAATGGAAGAATTAATCTTTGAGATACTAAGTCCGGCTCAGAAGGAATTTTTTTTGGAGCATGGAACATTGGATTTTGCCCACGAGGTTGAGGGTGAGCATCGTTTCCGTATGAACCTGTTTCGCCAGCGTGGGATGATCAGCCTTGCCGCACGGCGTGTTAATTCTGTGGTACCACCATTTAAAGAGCTTCACTTGCCGATGGTGCTGGGAAAAATATGTGAAAGTAGGCAGGGATTAATACTTGTCGTCGGGCCGACAGGCTGTGGTAAAACAACAACGATCGCTTCGATGATAAACTATATAAACCATACTCGCTCCTGTCATATCATCACTGTAGAGGATCCAATCGAGTATCTATTTAAAGATGAAAAAGCAATAGTCTCACAAAGGGAAATCGGGATTGATACCAAAGACTATGAAGAAGCACTGACATATCTGATGCGACAGGACCCGGATGTGGTCTTTGTGGGGGAAATGCGGGATGCTAAAACCGTCAATGCGGGAATGAGAGCTGCCGAGACCGGGCATCTTGTTTTTGGAACTTTGCATTCAGCAAATGCAGCCCAGTCTGTTCATAGACTTTTGGACCTGTTCCCGCAAACTGAACGGGATCTTGTAAGGCAAACTTTAAGTTTGGCAATAAAGGCTGTTATAAGCCAGGTATTATTGCCGTGCGTTATGGAAGGAGTGGACAGGATACCTGCTATGGAAGTTCTGATTGTAAATCCTGCCGCCAGAAAATTGATTTCCGAAGGACGCGAAGCTGATTTACCGAGCGTTATACGAAGTTCCCAGCATGAAGGTATGCAGGACCTTACATATAATCTGTGTGAACTGGTTAATAATGGTTCTATCGATCCGAAGGAAGCATATAAATATGCACCAAATACTGAAGAGCTAAAAATGGCGCTGAAAGGGATCAAAACCACTTCTAGTGGTATTTTGTGAGATTGAATGGAGAATTCTATGCCGGTATTATCAGTTTCTATCGCCTTCGGCGGTTACATATCCATAATTAAAATTCTTATATTCCTGGCCATGTTTTTGGGATGGCTTCCATTACTTGTATGGGTGCATGATGATGCCAAAGCTCTCGAAACGAAAGGTCCTGTTTGGACGATTGTTATTCTTAGCGGAGGGGCTATAGGGACACTTGTTTGGCTGGTTACACCTATCTTTATTATTGCGATGTTGTTTTATGTAATAGCTATCGGTGTGACATCATTAGCCTATGTGAAGTTCCGAAACGCGAGAGTTTTGGATTTTGATCGTGTCCTAACTGTCGATCACATCAAAAACGTTTTAGTAAGCAGGGAAAAGAAACTTGAGGGTTTAAAGAGTTTCACATTCATAACGGCAAATAGGAACGAAGTACCTGTACCTGAGCCAAGAACACCCGACTTTTTCGGTTATAAGATAGCTTATGAAATTCTCAAAGACGCCACATGGCGAAGGGCAAGTAGTATTGCTCTATCTCCGACACCACAGGATTATCAGGTAGCTTATAACGTTGACGGTGCAGTTTTAAAACAGCCCAATATCACTAAAGACCAGATTGAATATTTTATTCGCTTTATCAAGCATTTATCCGATTTGGATACCGACGAGAAGCGGAAACCTCAAAAAGGTAAGTTCATGATACACCGGACCAAAGGACATAGTTATACCTATTGGGAAGTTGCTACAGCCGGTTCAACTGCCGGAGAACAGGTCAGACTCAAACAACTCACACAAGAAAGCGCTGCAAGATTAAGTGAGTTGGGCTTGATGCCGGAGCAATATGAGAGGCTGAGTAAGTTCCGCGAGGTAAAACAAGGTGTATTTATTATTAGTGGACCTGATAAAAGCGGCGTGACAACGACGCTTTATGCTCTACTGCGAAATCACGATGCTTTTCTTAATAATATCAATACGCTTGAAAAGCAGCCGGCCGACCAGTTGCCTAACATTACTCAAAACGTCTTCAACCTCAGTGACACGGGCACAACAACGTTCGCCAAAAAACTCCAGACTGTAGTTCGAATGGGCCCGGATATCATTGGTGTTGCCAGTTGTGAGGATGCACAGACAGCTCAGGTTGCCTGTGCAGCGGCAAGAGATGGGAAACTCGTGTATATCATACTCAAAGCGGACAGCGTAATGCAGGCATTGGGTCAATGGCTTAAACTTACCGGCGACAGAAATCTCGTCGCACGGTCTCTTTTAGGCATAAGTAACCAGAGGCTGCTCAGAAAACTTTGCGACGAATGCAAGCAGGGCTATACGCCTGATAAGGATCAGTTCAGAAAGTTTAATATTTCCTCGGAAAAAACAAAAGTACTCTACCGGGCGGGTAAGGTTCAATACGACAAGCGAGGAAAACCTTCGACCTGCGAACACTGCCAGGGAACCGGTTATTTGGGAAGAACCGGCGTTTTTGAGATGATCACAATTAATAAAGAGCTGGCAAAGGTTATACAATCGCAACCGGTGCCTGAGATTGCCAAGCAGTTCAGGCGTGCCAAAATGCTCTATTTACAGGAACAAGCCTTAAGAAAAGTCATTAATGGAACAACGACTGTAAATGAAATGATTAGGGCGCTTAAGGCAAAAGAAAAGAAGTCAACATGATAAACAATTTGTAGTTCGTAAATCTGCAGTAAGGCATTCTGTAGAGAACGACGAACTTTAAAGAACCGGAGATTTTTTTAATGGCCAGTATAGTTGTGTTGTTAATCATTGTCGGTTGTGCTGTTTTTCAGTTTATCAAAGGTACAATAGTCCGGGCATTTGCCACGATAATCATCGCAATTTTTGCAAGTATCGTTGCCTTCGGATTCTTCGAGATATTGGCAGGTGTGTTGATAAAACGAGGAGATAGCGGCAGTATGCTTGCTCTTGTACCCTGGGCACATTCGCTTGGTTTTTTACTGCTTTTCGTTCTGGTGTTTGCCGTGTTGCAAACAGCCGTTGTCCAGTTGACCCGTAAGCAGCCGATCGATTTAGGATTTCTGCCCGAACGTATTGGACGTGTTGTCTTGGGAATCATCCTGGGTCTTATTACTTCGGGTGTCCTGATGACATTCCTTGCTATGGCACCTTTACCGAATCAATATCCTTACGAGCGGTTTGAGCCGAGGAATATAAAAGTTGATAGTCCCAAAAAGGTATTGCTCAACACTGACGGCTTTGTCACGGGCCTGTTCAGTGTTATAAGCAACGGCTCCTTCAGCGGCAAAAGAAGTTTTGCCTGTTTACATCCAAATTATTTGGACCAGCTTTATCTGAATCGACTTGATAGTGACGTATCGGTCGTCAGCGGCAGCTGGCCGGCTATAGAAGTACCGCGAGACAAGGCCACCTGGCCCGCTACTGATGCTCTTAAAACACAAATAGAAGATCTCAATAGTCGGGGCAAATTTTCCCGCACACCGGGAAAGCCGATAGGAAATTATCAGCCCATGATAGTGAGGGTGGGAATAAAAAGGATAGCACTAAAAGCGGATCCGAAAATTAATGCCGGCATATTTACACTTTCTCAATTGAGGCTGATTTGTAAACCCAAAGGGTACGATGGTGGCCCACTTGCAGGAAAAGGGATAAATGTTTATCCGCTCGGATATCTCAAAGCGGCTAATGAGATAGAGACAAACTCTAAAATACAAGTAGAACGTAGTGATTTCACCGGGAATGCCGGCATAAAAGACTTCGATTTTATTTTTCCAGTGCCCAGTGGTTATGTTCCGGCCCTTGTTGAATTCAAATTGAATAATATTGTCCAAATCCCGACAAATGCCATATTAACGGATGCCGCCGAGGCGCCACCAGCGGTGGGATCAAGTCCATCGGTCCCCGGGACACCTGATGAAGAAAACCAAAGACCCGACACTCCTCAGAATCAGCCGGAACCCTCTGAAGAAACAGGCCAGGGGCAACCGGGAACACAAGAATCGAGTGACAGTACTCCGGAACAGAGCAGAGTGGAAAACTTGACCGAGTCTATCACCGGCGTGCAACTTGATGAAGATCAATAATCAGTTAATGGTTATGAGTTCATAGTTCATGGAATACGAACAATATACTATAAACTATTCGCTAAATTAACTGCAGACAACCAGCTCTTCCAAATCCAGTTCCATCAAGTGCTCAAGGTAGGCATTGAGCTCTTCTTCCGAAAAGGTGGCGAGAAACTCCGGCTTAGCAGTTTTGTTGATTTTACAAATGTAGTCTATCAACTCCCGTTTATCCATACGTCCACATCCTTCAAAACTGGTATTATTCGTTATAGACCTACGCAATATCGACATGGTAAACATTATTTCTTTAACCGACCAACCGGCTGTAAGGGCTTCTGTCCTATAACCCGGACCACTACATAGAAGAATCATCTTCGATTAAACTACCATATATAGTCTTTACTCATAAAATACAGGTATTGCCAATTCAAATGTCCAATAAAATCACATACCGAGCCTGCTAATCCGGAACCAAAAAATTTTACAAATATTATTTTACCATGGGGAATACTGCTTATTTTTCAAGTTTTGTTGGTTATATGTGGTTCTTTTTGTAAACATATTCTTTTTCGGAGTCTCTATAATTACAGATATGCAGCCGGTGAAGCACCTCGGTTGTGCACAACTCAAAGTTAAAAGGAAAAACGGTGCAGGAGATCAGTTTTAAAGAGCTAATCGATGATTACAGCGATGTTGTTCTTAGAACGGCTGCTCGAATACTTGGCGACAATCTGCAAGCTCAGGATGTTCATCAGGAAGTTTTTCTCGAAATATGGCGACGATGGCATAAATACAACGGGCAAACAAACTGGGGTGCATATCTGTACCGTACGACAGTGCGAACGGCGATTCACCTCGCCGCCAGGTCAAGGAGGGAAAAGTCCCTCCGGCGGCAGCCGGAAAGTGTCACAAGTACAGGCAATCCGGACGAGCATTTGAGATCCGCTGAGTTGCAGCAGAAATTAGCCGGCTCTCTTGCGAAGTTACCGAAACGCCAGGCGGAAGTATTTGTCTTATTGAGAATGGAAGGATTAAAAGCGGAAGAAATCGCCGAGATTCTGGATTGTTCGCACCAAACAGTAAGAGTTCATCTGCATCGAGCAGTGAAACGATTGGCCCGGGAACTTAGTGATTATCTTGTTGATTGATACAGGTGCATTATGAATGAGCATAAAAAAAATAATAGACTGTTAGTGGATTTTGTTCTGGGAGAATTGTCACAACAGCAAGCCTCGGAGATAAGAACACATATTGCCAAATGTCCCCGGTGCAGTAGCGAACTCAACCGTCTTGAAGCACTGCTTGAATGTACAGAACGGATAGGGAAATCGTCTGTGGATGAACAAACATGTGAATCAGCCAAACAGGCGATTCTTCGGAGTGTGGAAAGTCGAGAAATCAAAAAAACCTCCGGGCTTATAACCGGCTCGGAAAATATATGGAGAATAATTATAAAAAGTCCGGTCACAAAGATTGCCGCCGCGGCGGTAATTATTATATCACTGTCACTGATTTTCAATAACGGTACAGTTAATATAACAACCCCGGCTTTCGGTCTCGATGATGTTGTTGTGGCTTTGAAAAAAGCTCAGTGGATGCATATAAAATATGAAATCACAGAATTACCTGAAACGATTAGTCCTGAAGAAATAAAAAGACTACCTGAAACCTGGATATCGGTGAATCCACATAGGATGATACAGATTTTTGGCAATGGAAATATGGCCTTCAGCGAGGATGAATTGGGTAAAGAGACAAGATATGATCCGGAATCAAATAAAATAACAATCACATACAAATCGAGAGCTTCAGATGTTCAGCCTTCTAGTATAGAAAATTTGCTATTTAACCAGATCTCTGATGTGGAAAAAAGAGGCGGGAAAGTGACCTATACTGACGACGTATTCCAAGGTAATCCTGTCACAGTAATCAATATCGATACATCCCATCTATCTGAATCTGGATTTGGATTAAAGCTGTCTATGTTTGTTGACCCACAGACACGTTTACCAAAGAAAATCACGCTTGAGAAAGTTGATGGTCAAAGCTTAATTACTTCCGGCATAATCGATTATCCTGAAAAAGGCCCAGTTGATATATATGAGTTAGGTGCTCCACAAGACGCCGAAGTAGTGGTTATTGCCACGCGAGACCATCCTGAGTTGATAGAAGCCTTGAAGCCATATAATAAGGCGAGGGAAAATTTAATCTCGGATTATATCCTTATAACAACTCACAAATCTGGTTCATTGGTAACAGGGATTGAAATTACATACAATCAGGGAAGAAAACAGAGACATGAACGTCATTCGGTTCGGATACCGCCTGTATCCCAAAGCAACGACTTGGCTGCTTATAAAAGAGCTTTGGGAGATAGTTTCGAATCTCTGCTAAAGTGGATACAGGACACTAAAGCCAGATATGTGGATATTTATATATATGATGGTGAATACTATTACAAGGCAAAGAAAGATTCATTGGACAAATGGACTTTCCATGAAAAAGTGCATCGGCCTGACCGTAATCCGATAGCTCTCGAAGACCTTTCCGACTGGGGTTGGCCGAGTATCCCGCCGATAAACTGTGTCAAGCAGATTGAAAACGGCAATTCCAGAGAAAATAACCTCATTGCATTTGAGGTGACAACAGGGCCGGATATTCGCAAAGGTAAAATTTTCTTCACGGCCCACAAAACTATTAATTATCTCGATCCGAGACGTGATTATATATGTGTGCGGAGAGAGATGTTTCACCATCTTCTCGGCGGTGGTCTTGGGGAAACAAATATAAAAGATGTTGATTTCGATCCTAATGAAATACCGGATGAACCAAGTTTCGTCAGATTCGTTTCCGAATTCGGACAAACAGAAAGCGGACAATGGTATCCTAAAAAGATTGAAACGCATTCAAAAAGCCGGGATGCCAAAGGAAAGGTAAAACCTCTGAATCTTTCATCTATTAATACACTATATTTGAAAACCAATCCGGAATTTCCGGAAGGGATTTTTGATCCGAACAATTTGCCGAAACAAGGGAATTAAACAAGTCATTTGGAATATTCTTTAAGCCGAGCTTGTCTGGCTCGGCTTTTTTTGTGCCGGTATTTACTTACGGGACCGCTGGACAATAGCGCCTTGATTTGGTATAATTATATTCAGGAACTAAAACATTTTGGAGGAAATATGAGAAGATTAAGAAGGGCACATCAAAAACGCATTAAAAAGAGCCAGAAATTCAGGCGGCGGCCTTGGGCCCAAGGGGCAATTACCGCCGGGACTGTTGCAGCCATTACGTTTGGCACGGCAGGCTTTAATAAGGCTCTTGCGGGCCTTTCGGCGGATCAGCATCAATTACCCGTCAGCCACGATGCGGATGCCGACCAGCTTTCCGACGCCGAAGAATTCGCCATTGGCTATCGCTCGTTCGTTTCGGACCAGGATCGAAATGAAATTCCGGACGGCGTGGAATTAGCCAAACGCGCCGCTTCTGTAATCAATGAGCTGCCAATCTATATTCCCGGCACTTCCATGCCGATTCCAAATCAAACATATAAAATACAGTATGCCTTTTTCGGCCTCGAGCGTTGTGACATCTGCGGCCAGCAAGTCAATATGGGTGGCTATGAAATTATAAATCCAAATCTCGAAATGTCTTATCCCGATCCAAATGATGCTCTGGAGAGTATGTTTCTTCCTGAATTGGCATTACATTATATGGAGCATGGCTCGTTCGACTGTTTCGGCGATGTGCATCAGGGCAGAGTTGAGATTTCGAGGCTGCTAAGAGTGCTTGAATTGCGATTCCCCAACGACCCCAACGAGCACCAATTGGCTTTGGAAGAATCCGATTACGACGGTGATTTGATGACAGACAAAGAAGAATTAGCATCGGGCTATAATCTATACAATCCCGACCAGGATGAAGACCTTGTTCCCGATGGTATCGAACTGGCCAAACAATGTGCGGAAGTTATAGATGCTCTGCCTGTTCAGGACCCTAATGGGCCGGAAATCCTGCATGCACTATATAAGGTGAACTTTTTACAGCGAGGTCTTGAATATTGTGACATCTGCGGCACGGCGGTCAACATGGGTTACTGGCAGATTGAAAATCCCAGGCTCGGCCTTTCTATGCAGGTCTCTGAAATTGAATTGCATTATATGAAACACGGATCTTTCAGTTTTGCCGGTGACGTTCATGGAAAAAGCCGAATCGACGTTGTTCTTCTGGCTAAAATTCTGGAAATGCCGAATCGCTGTGGTGATTTAGGAACGATATATCGACCGGCCGATACAAACAGGGACTGCGAAGTGAATCTTGCCGATTTGACCGAGCTGCTTGATATGTGGCTTCAATATTCCGATCTATATTAACGGCCGGGAGCGAATGAAATGTGCGATAAATACGGTTCCGTATGGCATCCCTCACAGGATGAGGGGAATTTGGAATCCGTGCTTCGTGCATTAAAAGCAATCGATTTTGAATTGGCATATCTCGCACTGCTGACATGCGAAGGACTCAAGCCGTTGAGCCGGTGGGAAAAACCTATAGATGAAGATGGTCTTGAATTATTGCATCGAATTGGACTGCTGACGGCGCAGACTCGGCGAAAAGTAAAAAGCGGCGACGAAGTTGTTGAGACTATTTTCAGCCGATCACAAGCCTGCATTGGATTATATGAACAACGCTTTGTAAATACATCCATTGATAAATCCACCCAGACCCAGCGGTTCGAGGGTTTTCTTTTCGGTTATCCCCCCTGCTGTATCGAACAGTATATCCGCCACCCTTATTCCAGGAATGACCTGCAGGAAAAGGACCAGAAGATTTTATTTCACTGGGCCTGTAACAACTGCATTGTCACCTCATTGTTGCTGAAGGCCTACAAAAAAGTATATAACATGCTCGGCGATTCCAAATAACGATTCCCACCGTGGCATGGGCTTCCCCCAAAAGGGACGCCTGACGGTGCAGCCCATGAACACGGCCAGAGCCTGTCCCGAGCTTGTCGAGGGGATGGCCGTGCCACTGTCGGCTTATCCTTTGAAGAACAATACGAACGCCACGGCACAGGCGATCGTTAGGGCGCATGGGACCAGGAAAATCGGACGCCATCGGAACCTGCCTTCTTTTTTGAAGAGGTCCATAATCACGCCGGTAATTTGTGTCCCGATGAAGTTGCCAAAACCTAATGTCACGACCGCAATTAATGCCTGGGCCGAAGCCCTGATGTCGGGCGGTGCGACTTTATCGACGTACATTTGTCCAACAAAGAAAAAGAACGTATACCCCAGGCCGTGGAATGTCAGTGACGAGATTACCAGCCAGAGAGGCCGCATTATAGCAAAGATAATGTAGCGCATCGGCCAGGCTATGACGCCTATCACCAGAGCCCAGCGAAATCCAATCTTCGGCAGCAACAACGGCAGTAACACCGCCATCGCGATTATTTCGGCAAACTGGGCTAACGTCATCACGGCGGAGACATTTTTATTCTGTACGCCGATATCTTCCAGAAACGGAGCCGTCGGTACATAATAGAACTGGAGCTCAGTTGTCACGATGAATGAAATAATCAGGAAGATTAGAAAATTTGATTCTCCCAACATATTAAACGCCTCAACAAAAGCCAGCGGATTTGCCGGCTGTTCAGGCGGAGGTGTATGCGGCAGAAAGAGACAGTATACACCCATTACCAATGACAGAATCCCCGCCAGCGTTAAGGCGTCACTGCCTTGTACCTTCGGTCGGCCTAACCGGCGCCATAATGCAAGAAGTAAACCGGCAACAATCCATCCGATTGTGCCCCAGACCCGAATTCCGCCCGCCTGGGCATCCGGATTGGTAAGGTGTGAAAACATTAAAGCGTTCACCAGTGCCAGCGTCGGGGCATAAAGCAGGGCATATAATCCCATTATGCCAAACAAGTTCCAGAACTTTTTCTGCCGCGATGCCACAAGCACGACAGCGCCGCCTACCAGGTGAACAGCCGCTAAAAACCACTCCGTTGATACCCATCGGTCGGCAATTTGCCCCCCTATAAACGGCGAGACAATGCACCCCAACCACAAAGTCGCGTAGATCCATCCGGTTTGTTTGCCGCTTAACTTCAACTGTCCGATCAGATGTGATGCCAGGACGGGGGCCCATGCCCCCCAAATCGCAAATTCAAGGAACATCATGACACTTAGTTTGAAATACAATTGCCAGTCCATATCTTTCTCCTTGCCTTAATTCTGTGAACCACGTGGGGTTCACAGCCATGAATCCTATGCGGTTCATAGTCCTATCGGTCCATGCTTTGAAGCCTTTCGGCCGTCATCTTGATATCTGCGAACCTGTCGTTGCCTGCTTCCCGCTCAATCGCCAGAACTCCGTCATAGCCGATCTCCAAAACATTCAAAAATACTTCCGGTCCAACTTCACCTTCACCCCAGAGCACTTCCTGACCCCATGTCCCGGGCCGGCTGGTCCGAATCGCATCTTTTATGTGGATGTGCCTAATCCAGGGGGCAAGAATCCTGACTGCTTTGACAGGCTCGCCCTTGTCATAAAGAATCATGTTCGCCGGGTCGAAATTGACTCCGACAGCGGGATGGTTCAACTCTTTCAGGAACTGCCGTAACTGCTCTGCTGTCTCCTGACCTGTCTCCAACAGCAGTACGACTCCTTTTTCTGCCGCGGCATCGGCCAGAGATTTAATGCGATTATGGAATTTCTTCGCGTATGCCATATCAGTTTCATCTATGAATCCGGCATGCATCGAGAGGTATTTAATTCCGAGCTTGGCCGTGACATTCACCGCATCTATGAACAATTGGCGATTTTTCTCCCAGAAGTTATCCGGCATAATGCCGCCGGTGACTTTGATGCTTTCAAGTGTCGAATAATCTTCTTGGGGAAAATCGATCATTGCGGCACTTATTGTCCAGTTTTGTTTTTGTAAAGCCGCGAGGTAATCCTCTGCATTTTCCTCTAATGCCGGTCTGATTGCCAGGTGTACGTGGTCGATTCCGATTTTGTCCATCGCATCAGCGACGCCGGTGATATCTTTCTGGAGAGACCAACTGCAAACACCTATCGGCCAATTCCTGCATTTCATAGTACGATTCTCCCTTCCAAATTTCTTTTCTGTTTGTCAGCCGACCATAACCTTTTCCATTTTTGCCACCGATTCCTTCTCCGCCTCCACGATTTTAACAGAATTCATCGATTGTGCCAGAGTTGTGACCTGCTCTGGTTTTTCTCCGCGTATAGCCCTGGCAAAATGCTCAATTTCCACAGACCAGCCGTCTCCTTCGTTGAACTCCGGAGTGGATGTTTCTGCTTCAGCCGGGCAGAGCCTGAAAGTCGGCTCGCGCGTCAGGTCGTAAACAAGTGTCGCTTTTTCCAGGGCGATATTGAAGCTCATCTGAAAACCGAATGTTGGTGTCATCGACCAGCCACCTTCTGCAGTTACCACCTTGTCATCTTCGTAAAGATATTGAGTGACGATGTGTATCATCTTCCCGTCCGCATTTCTTGTGCCGGTACTATAAACCGCGCGCGGCATACCAAAAAGATACTGAATAAAATCCGTGTCGTGAATGTGCAGGTCCAGGGCCATTCCTCCACTTCGTTTTTCATCCATTAGCCAATTGCCCGCACTCCAGGTTGGAATCGCACCCAGACGCTGGAACGATGCGGCGACGACTTTACCGTATTTGCCGCTCTTGACTATGTCCCTTGCTTTTGCGTATTCAGGCCAAAAACGAACGCAGTGCCCGATTTGCAGAATTTTCCCGCTGCTTTCGGCTTCGGTAATCATTCGCCGGCAGTCTTCGATATTCAGTGCCATCGGCTTCTCGCATAAAACGTGCACTCCGGCAGCAAGCGCTTGTATGGAACTGTCTGTATGCAGATAAGTAGGAAGCGTAATGGAAACGGCATCAAGTTTTGCCTTTTCGAGCATCTTATCGATATCTGTGTATAACTCCAGGCTGCTGAAATCCACTTCGTTTTGTGTCCGGCCGATATTTCCAATCGCCTTTTTCGCATCCTCTGCTATCTTTGGATTTGCTTCACAGATTGCCACGATATCAACATCTTTCAGGGCCTTCCAACATCGATAATGCGTCCGCCCCATGAATCCAAAGCCTATAATTCCAACTCTTATCATATTAGTCACTCTTTCATTCGCTCCGCTATGAGCCAGTGAATTTTTGTAGAACCTTGTGTCTTTATATTATATAAGGTGAACACTTTGTCGGAAATGATAATATATTTGGAATCATTTTGCCATATTGCAGTTGATATATTTCTTGCAGCTTGAACTCATACGAATAAATCTATGAATTTCGTTTTGGATTTATCCGGATTAGAAGTGAAGGCACAAATATCTATTGGCTGTTGTCATCCCAGCCTGGTGAGCCGCCTATGTTCGTACTTGCCCGCCATGAGTCCTTATCGTCCCAACTGTTCAGGTCTGGATTTGCAGGATCTATTATAGTCAGAGAAAAACCATCTCCGTCGGTTATCGAATGCCAGCCGTCTTTATAGCTAAATTCCAGAATTGTTTGACTAATGGCGTCTTCCAGCTCGATTTTTTCACCGGCATTGT
>CAZMWN010000034.1:0-19231 GCA_964569935.1 uncultured Pirellulales bacterium | reverse complement strand
TGACGGCAAGTCTTCTGTCGCGAAATCCGCCCTGCCATTCCGTGCTTTCGAGCAGAACTCCACCAATGGCGTGGTCCAAATCCTCTCCGGTATCGGCACCGCAAAAAACGCTCCAGGCCAGCGCCCAGGCCCTGATGGTGTTCCCGATATTATAGCCGCCGCCACCGGTTGCAAGGATGGGTTTGTTAAAACTTAGCAGATGATTGATAATCTCGGCGTAAGCATTATTTGTCAAACGCAGATTTGCCAGTGGGTCACCAGCCAGAGCATCGGCCCCCAATTCAAAAACGATTACATCAGGATTGTAAGCGCCGATCAAAGGCAGAACTATTGCCTCGAATGCCTTCATATACGCCTGGTCGTATGTACCGACCGGCAGGGGAACATTCACGCAGTAGCCTTTACCCTGGCCTGTTCCGATTTCGTCCTCGAATCCTGTGCCGGGAAACAGCGTCTTCGGATTCTGGTGAAGTGATATTGTCATCACATCCGAACGGTCGTAGAATGCGTAGGCTACGCCGTCTCCGTGATGGACATCTATATCGAGATATAAAACTCTTTTGTCCTTCTCGGCAAGTATCAGGCAGGCCAGGGCCACATCGTTGATATAACAAAAGCCGGCTGCTTTCTCCGGGCCTGCATGATGGTAGCCGCCTGACGGATTGAAGGCCACATCAGCCTTGCCGGATAAAAGCATGTCTGCCCCGACAAGAGTGGCTCCGGTTGCAATGGCCGCATATTCATACAATCCTTTGAAGACGGGACAATCCTGTGAGCCGATTCCCATACTCAGTGCTTCGGTGTCCCAATGTCCCCTGGCGGCGGTTTTTAAAGCGTGCAGATACCGGGCGGTGTGAAATTTTTTGAGAACGACTCTCTCGGCGGGCTTCGGCGCTATAACGCTTCTGCCGGTCCCTGTTAGCAGGTCCATGGATTCAAGAATCTCCAGGACTCGTTTGGCCCGGATTGTATTAAACGGATGCTCCGGCGGATATTCGTACTTCTCAAGCTCCGAAGAGTATATAAAAACAGCGTTACTCATTGTTGAAGATTACTCCTCTGGATTAACATGTTGATTATAATCGGCGATCCAATATCACTCTAATCGAATTCTAAAAGATAACAAGTCACGTAAGATAAAAGAAATTCTCGTATTAAACAAGCGAATCACAAATATCCAAGGAAATCCGCTGCAATGATAAACATCGAATGCGACCATGCCAGCGGGTATATTGAGGCCTTCTTTTCATCTTTGAATATTTGTTCGGGAAAATATTTATCGACGATCTCCAGGGGCCAGCGAAAATATTTCTCGGCGTTTTTTGTATCGCTGCAAAGACAGAAATAAATCGCCATCCAAAAACTAAGTAACGGCCATGCCCCGGCTCCGGTTAAAGTGACCCAGCCCTGATTAACACCGCCACAATACCTGTCGCCCGGGTATCTCAGCAGACCGCCGTTATCTGTTGTATTTCTTCGAATAATTTCACGAACCGTCATCTGCATCTTTTTGTCGATGGGCTCTAACATACCGGATGGATATACCAATCCTAACAGTGAAGCATCCGGTAGAAAATCCTCTTTTTTCAATTTGCCTCGTAGGTTTCCTGAGCCGATGGTGTATGTCCTGGGGATCAGATTTGCATCAGATGAATACAGTTCGGAAAAAACTTTCGACATTTGTTTTTCTGTTTGCAGCCAGCTCTTCTTTTTTCCCAAAAGCTCAATGGCAATTCTCAGGCCGGCTATACACATAGCTAAAGAATATGTATGAAATCTTTTCTGCGTCGGCAAGAGACATCTTTCCTCCCACAAATCAAAACAAGGCAAAGTAAATTGGCCGTTCTTCCATGAATTGGATAAGCCCGAAGCGGTTTTTTGTATCAGTTTTTTATATTCGAATATATTTTTTATGCCGAAGTGTTTTATGTGGTGACCTATTGCAACCAGTAACGAGCCGTTCTGGTCCGGCTGAAATTGCGTTGCATGGTGAATTAGTTGTATATACCTATCCCTTACCATTTGAGGCACTTTGGGTTCCGTAGGAGAAACTAATGTGCCGTGGATTGTCCCGTTGACATTGTATGCATTGTGAAAAACACCGGTTTTTTGAAAGCCTTCGGCTCGATGAAGGCACCAGTCAAAAAATCTTTCCGGGATGTCCCTCAATCCCAGCAAATCTGCAGAGATGCATATGTATGATGCATCTCGAATCCAGACATATCCATAATTCTGGACCGTTGATGGATAGGCGGATTTGTCGGAATTGGCGGCGACAATAGCTCCGTTTTCCAGTGAGCAATCTTTAATTACTTCTTTACTGACTTGAATAAGCTTTTTTATATTTGGCTTTTTCATCCATTGAACAGGGTATAGGTAATTTGAAATTTCAAATCCACCAATCCCTATTTTTCGAAGGGCTCCCCGGGCCGAGCTCACGTTTCTTTTGTCAAATCGTAGGAAATGTTATAAACTTCGCCGTCAAATTCTGTATTGACTTTATAGCCGGAATTGTGAAAAATCGCCAACATCGGCTTATTGTTAGGCAGGACCTTCGCATAGAATCTCTTAACACCACGGAGCTTGGCGATTTGTGTAATATAATCCAGCAGGAACGTTCCCATTCCTTTGCTTTGCCATTCATCCTGAACAAGAAAAGCAACTTCGGCGGCCTGTGTCTTCTGATCGAGAAAATACTGAGCGATGGCGACGATTTCCTCCTCGGAAATCCCGGGAACGACTCCGACGATTGCTATATCATTCCTGTAATCGATATTGGCTAATAGCTGCACGTCACTATGTGGAAACACCATGGTTCCGGCCATATAGCGTGTTTGAACGGATTTTTCACTTAGCGAATACAGCATTTCAGAAAGGGCAGGCTCATCGGTCGGCTTGATCGGCCTGAAGAATATCTCCGTTCCGTCGCGGAGCGTGTTATAGTGTTCCAGTTCCTCCGGATAGTCCACCTGATCCCAAGCCAGTTCTATCTGGTCCTGATATATATATTTTTGAGCCTTGGCGGCCTGTATGAGTTCATTCCTGAACTTCGGATGGGCAATATTAATCAGGGCCAATACTCTCTCGCGGATACTCTTGCCATGCAGATAAGCTATACCGTATTCGGTCACGACGTAATGTACATCTCCGCGAGTTGTCACTACTCCCGCCCCTTCAGTCAAATGCGATACAATTCTGCTTACCTTGTCGTTTTTTGCGGTGGATGGCATGGCAATTATTGCTTTACCCCCCCTGCTCCTGGCGGCCCCGCGAATAAAATCAACCTGGCCGCCGATCCCGCTGTAGAAACTGTATCCCAGCGAATCCGCACACACCTGTCCGGTCAAATCAACTTCCAGCCCGACATTGATTGCGACCATTTTCTCATGCTGGCTGATAATACCGACATCATTGACGTATTCTGTCGGATGGAACTCGAAGAAGGGATTATCATTAATATAATCGTAGAGCCGCTGTGAGCCCATACAGAAACTCGCAACGATTTTGCCATGGTCGAACGACTTTTTAGCACACGTAATGGCCCCGCACTCGACCAGGTCGATTATCCAGTCGCTGAACATTTCCGTATGAATCCCAAGGTCTTTCTTGCTTACGAGATATTCGGCAAGAGCCTGAGGGACACTTCCGATTCCACATTCTATCGTACTGCCGTCTTCGACAAGCCTTGCAATATTTTGTCCGATTTGACGCAGTGTTTCATCCGATCCCGGTACAGGAATCTCAATGATTTTCTCATCGTGTGGAACGAGGACATCGATATTGTTGACGTGAAGGAAGCTACCACCGTATGTTCGGGGCATAAAATTGTTAACTTGTGCAATAACAAATCTGGCATTAGCGGCGGCCGATTTGACTATATCCACAGAAACACCGAGACTACACAGTCCATTGACATCAGGTGGTGATACAGTAATCAATGCAACATCAATTGGAAT
The DNA here is from genome assembly GCA_964569935.1 of uncultured Pirellulales bacterium. Taxonomy (GTDB): domain Bacteria; phylum Planctomycetota; class Phycisphaerae; order Sedimentisphaerales; family Anaerobacaceae; genus JAFGPS01. The sequence continues at coordinate 15,275 of CAZMWN010000034.1, read as the reverse complement.
CCTTCCGGTTTCAAATTCCATCGGTATCTCGGATAGAAATATCGGTGTATAGTCTACTGTCCCTCTTTCAAAGGCATCACGGAGATTGTCGGCGATAAAGAAACTGTTCATTTTGAATTTTTCCCGGTGCTTCTCGTCCGCATAGGGAGCCGTCCCCATTGTCAGCAGATGGATGACATGAACGTCGCGAATACCGCCGGTATGCTCGACAAGTGCGTCGGTAAGGTGCTGAGGCTGGCCGCAGCCGGTTCCTATGAATACACTGTTGCCGGATTTGATTAGTTTCATTGCTGCCGGAGCGGATTTTATCTTCTCTTTATTCTTTTCTTTCCAGTCGAATCCCTGCATATTATTATTCCAAGCTCATTCTTGCATCAACTGCGATTGGTGTTGTCCCCTCCGGGCCAACTACATACGGGTTTATATCCATCTCCTGAATCTGAGGAAATTCAGTAACCAATTGTGAGAGTCTTTGTAATCCCTCTGCTATCTTATCTATATCCACACCTTCCTGGCCGCGTACTCCTTTAAGCATTTGATATGTTTTTGTGTTAATCAGCATTTGCTTGGCTTCATCAGCCGTCAGTGGGGCCAGATAAAAAGACACGTCTTTAAGAACTTCCACCATAATCCCGCCCATACCAAACATCATCAATGGACCAAAATGCGGGTCACGATTCATTCCGAGGATAACTTCTTTGCCTCCTTTGCACATCTCCTGCACAAGAACGCCGAGAATATTTGCTTCGGGACGCTTTTTGGGTACTCGGTACATCATCAAATCGAAGGCATCTTTAACTTCCTGCTCACTATTAAGGCCGACCCTGACTCCGCCGACATCTGACTTATGCAGAATATCCGGCGACCAGATTTTTAGTACAACAGGGAATCCCAACTGATGAGCGATGTTTGCCGCCTGCTCGGCTGTTGTTGCAATAGAACCTTTTGGCGTGACAAAACCGTAGGCTTCGAGTATTTCCTTTGATTCGGTCTCTCCGACTTCCCGAATACCCTGCCGCAGATGCCTTTCGACAATGTTTTCGACCTTGCGACGGTTGACAGGAAAAAGCTTCACGATCCGTTTCGGCCTGGACCGCCATCTGACATATTCCGACAACACTTTAACGGTTTCCACCGCACTTTCCGGAGAGTCATATTGTGGAACGTCACCCTCTCTCAAAATTCTGACACCATCGGCCACCTTTGAAACACCGAGGAAACACGCAAGGATTGGTTTTTTTGGCTTTTCATGCGAAATCTTAACAATCGCCTCAGCAGTTGCCCCGGCCTCGGTCATAGCCTGTGGTGTCAATAATATAAGAATTGTGTCCACGTTGGGATCATCCAAAACAACACTCAGTGCAAAACTGTACCGTTCAGCGAGAGCGTCTCCAAGAACATCGATGGGATTATAAAAATTTGCCGCAGGCGGTAGGTTTGATGATAATTTGCTAATCGTCTGCTCATCCAGTTTCGCAAAGGTAAGACCAACTCGTTCGATAGCGTCAGCGGCCATAATCCCAGGACCACCGGCATTGGTGATAATCGCTACACGCGGGCCGGCGGGCAATGGTTGATTCGAGAATGCCTGGGCGTAATCAAACTGCTGTTTTATGGATTCACAGCGTATGATTCCAGCACGTTCGAATGCGGATTCATACGCGGTCTCACTGCCGGCAAGGCTCCCTGTATGAGAGGAAGCGGCTTTGGCACCGGCCGAAGTTCCGCCGGATTTCATTAGAAGGATTGGTTTGATATGCGAGATCTTTTCTGCCTGCCGAACAAAAGTATCTCCATCGGTGATATTTTCCAGATAACCAGCTATCACTTTCGTATCCTTATCGTCGGAGACCGCCTTAATCAGGTCCAATTCATCCACATCTGCTTTATTGCCGATGCTGACAAGCTTACTGAAACCAATGCAATTTGCGTTAGCCATGTCGAGGATAGCAGCCAGCAATGCTCCTGACTGCGAAAGATATGCTATCCCCCCGGCGGCCGGAAGGTCGCCGCCAAAGCTGGCGTTGAGCTTGTTTGCCGGGACAATTAATCCCAGGCAGTTTGGGCCGATGACTCGGATGCCTGCTTGTTTTGCTATTTGAACGACCTTGTCTTCCAAGGCCTTGCCATCTTTCCCAACTTCTTTGAAACCAGCGGTGATAATAACGACCGATTTTGTCCCGATCTTCACGCATTCCTCCATTACTGCAGGAACGATTTTAGCCGGTATCACCAAAACGACAAGTTCCGGAACATCCCCGATAGAAGCAAGGTCCGGATAGCACTTCAAACCTTCAATTTCATCGGCCTTGCGATTAACCGGGAATATCTTGCCTGGATAACCGGCCTTAATCATATTGATGAGGATTTCGTAGCCGACTTTACCTCTCTGGCGAGAAGCACCAACTATGGCCACAGATTGTGGATTGAAGAAACTCTCAAGACTCATTAGTACGAACGTCCTTTCTGAACCAGCAAGGGCTCTTAAAGGCAAGGCATTTTATTCTCTCATATAAGAAATTGCAAGCTTATTCTCAAGCATAGTAAATATTGTCGCCATATAAGTAAGTTAATCTAAATGCTGCTTGTTAGGGCATACCAGAATGTTATAATGAATTAATCAGATGTCCTCTTATTTGAATCTGCCGGACCTAAAGGTAAATGGGTAAAAGATCGAAACTGATGAGCCGGTCAACATCCAAACAACTGGAACAAATACCGGGTGTGGGTAAAAAAATCGCCTTGGATATGCAGGATATTGGTATATGCTGTGTCAACGACCTTAAGGGGAAAAATCCTGAGAAGCTCTATCAGAAACTTTGTGAGTATAAAACAAGCCCGGTCGATCGGTGCATGCTCTATGAATTGCGTTGTGCGGTTTATTACGCCTCCAACACTGAACATGACCCGAAGCTACTCAAATGGTGGAATTGGAAGGACCACAAATAGTCCTCGGCGGCATCTTTTAGTTGTGCATCTATTTTCACAACGCAGGTATATCCGGTTCGATGTGGACCGATATAAGTAACGGATTTGATTTGCCTGCCGGCGATTTCCAGTTTGTCGGCTTTCATCTTGAGTTTAACTCAACACTTCGTCGCGTATCTTCAAAACCACGTCGATATATTTTTGTGCGGCAACTTGATCTTTTGCCTCGACGATTACCCTCATTACTGGTTCGGTGTTACTTGCTCTAATGTGCAGCCAGCCATCGTCAAAATCGAATCGACACCCGTCTGTCGAATCGAGTTTTGCTCCGGCGAAGATTTTTTTTGCCGAAGTAAGGATTTGCTGTGCCTGGTCATTATCCGCGGCAAATTTATCTTTGCTCATATAATAGCTGCTGATTTCAGAAACCAGACGGCTTATCGTTTTACCCGTTTCGGCCATTAATTGCAGCACGAAAGCAATCCCTACAAGACTGTCTCGAACGGGCCCAACGCGCAAATCAATCACGCCGCCGTTGCCTTCTCCGCCGATGATGCAATCGTGCTGGAGCATAGCTGAGGCAACATTTGCCTCGCCAACCGGAGTGCGGATGATCTGGCTGTTGGTCTTGCCTGTTATATCGTCAATCATTCTCGAAGTTGAAAGATTCGTTGCAGCTTTGCCCGCCCTCTTGCTGAAAATATATTTCGCCGCCAGAGCAAGAGAGTATTCCTCTCCGATGTACGTCCCCCTCTCATCCACTATTGCCAGTCTGTCGGCGTCAGGGTCCTGAGCAAAACCGACATCGGCTCCTTTATCTTTTACAACCGGGCAAAAATCCTTTAGGTTTTCGGCGGTGGGCTCCGCTCCATGGGAGAACATGCCGGTCGGCTCGTCGTTGATGGCGGAAACTTCACAGCCCAGTTCGGCTAAAAGTTTCTTCGTTACTCGTCCCCCTGCCCCGTTGACACTGTCCAAAGCGACCTTGAACTTTTTAGCGGCAATTAATTCTTTGTCAATAATCACTAAAACCTTGGCAATATGTCTGCTGTCAGCCTGATTGTCGGAAGTCACTTTGCCGCAGTGGGTCGAATCAGCATTGGCGAAATTCTTGTCGAAATAATGCTGTCGAATTTTCGCCGCTGTCTCCGGCGGCGGTGCGATGCCGTTGCCTAATAATAATTTTATGCCGTTATACCGGATTGGATTGTGTGAAGCAGTTATAACCACGCCACCGGCACAGCCGAGCTCTCTGAGACTAACACCGACACAGGGTGTGGTGACAAGTCCTAAATCGATAACGTCAACTCCAACGCCGGCCAAACCCGCTGTTACGGCGGATTTTAGCATTTGCCCGCTCGGCCGGGAATCCATGCCGATACAAACCGATAGTCGAGACACGGGATTGCTTTCTTTGAGGAAAGTACCGAATGCGCAGCCGTATTCGAGTGCAACTGAAGCGGTGAGGTTATCACCGATGATACCACGCATTCCGCTTACGCTAATGATTAGTTGCTCGGTCATAGGAAAAAACGTATTGAGTCTATCGTATTACGTTTCGCGTCAAAAAAACTTATATAAAACAATCGGTATATATGCATTGCGCGATAGGCAATATGGAAAATCAATCCAGCTTGCAGACGTAAATTTCATTCACGAAATCAAGCTTGCCAAGCTCTTCGACTGCTTCAGGATTGGGTTCCTTGTCGAGACTGACGGCGAGAATAGCTTTTTGCTCCGCCGCTTTTTGCCCGACGCCCATCGTGCAGATATTGATTTTATGCCTGCCGCAGATAGTGCCGACCGAACCGATAACGCCGGGCTTGTCGTCATTGTAAATCACAAGGACGGTCCCCTGTGGTGTCACTTCAATATTAAAACCGTCGATTTCAATGATTCGCAGTAATGTCCCGCCGAAAACCGAGCCGGTTATCATCCGCGTAGTCTTATCCGTAACGACCTTGGCGCTGAAACTTGAAGCTACATCCTTGACCTCGGCGTTTTTCGTCTCGTCTATGCTGATGCTGCGTTCTTTCGCCAAAGCCGGAGTATTGACCATGTTCAACGGCATGTCGAAATGCTTCTGCAGCAGGCCCATCGCAAAGCTAAGGGTGACCGGCTCGACGGCCTGCTCGGCGATGGAGCCGCGATACTGGACCTCCACACTCTTGATTTGCCCTGGCCCAATCGTGCTGGCAACAGAGCCGATCCGCCTGGCAAGTTCGGTATATTGACTTACAATCGGCGGTAACGTACCTGCTGTGGACGGAGCGTTAAGAGCGTTTTTGATGGGGCCGCCTTTAATGGCGTCAACGAGGATTTGTGCCGCTTCGACAGCTACTTCGATTTGGGCCTCTTCGGTGCTGGCTCCCAGGTGTGGCGTGACAACGCAATTCTCAGACTCTGTGAAACGCTTGTTCTCCGGCGGTTCTTTGGGATAAACATCCAGAGCGGCGCCGGCGATGCGTTTTTTGGCTAAGGCATCATAGAGTGCATCTTCATTGATAATTCCACCCCGCGCGCAGTTGACCAATCTAACGGTCGGTTTCATCATTTCAATCTGCTCGGCACCAATTAGATTCAGCGTCTGCTCATTTCTCGGCACGTGGACACTTATAAAATCGGAATCTTTATAAATTCGCTCGATATTGTCACAAATTTCGATGCCGAGTTTTTCCGCATCGGTCGGTGCGGCGAACGGGTCATAGCCTAAAATTTTCATGTTGAAACCTAACGCCATTTTTGCAACCGCCATACCGATTCTGCCTAAGCCGATCAGACCGAGCACTTTGTTGTTCAATTGGTTGCCCATATATTTTTTCCTGTCCCAGGCACCGCCTTTTAAGCTCTCGCAGGCGGGGACGACATTTCGGCTCATAGATAATATCAAAGCCATTGTATGTTCGGCGGCGCTGAGCGTATTTCCTCCCGGCGTGTTCATAACCAGGATTCCTTTTCGTGTGGCTTCCGGGATATCGATATTATCCACTCCGACGCCGGCCCGTGCGATAGCTTTGAGTTTGCCGGAGTTGGCCAGGACCTTGGCGGTTACTTTCGTCCCGCTTCGGATAATCAGGCCGTCATGTTCACCGATGATCTTAGCCAGCTCATCTTCGCTGATACCGGTTTTAACGACGGCTTCGACGCCGTCCGCTGAATTCAATAAATCAATGCCTTCCTGTGCGAGTTTGTCCGTGATAAGAACTTTTATCATTGTCTGACTCCAAAAAACTTTTATTTTGAATAAATATGCTCCGGCGGTTTGTTATTACGAGCCGGGTAACACTATTTTAAATTCACCGTCAGCATTTTACCGGGACTTTCCGAGAATATCAAGTGCTCATATAAAACGAATTGATTCCCAAATTCTCTGTCGATTTACAGCATTTTAGCCCCAAATTGATTTACAGATGATACCTCCGCTCAGTTTCGCATGCCCAATAAGATAGAGTTTTTCAGCTGGACAGGCAAAAACGTTGTCTTCAATTCGGGACAAGTAACGGTTCTGCGGTTAATCCTTCTCGCCCATGATGAGTCTATACGCTACGGCAAACCCGAATAAAATAGTGCTTAATACTACAATGCAGGCGCCGGTCGGCAAATTGCAATAGAATGATATAAGAAAACCGCCTACCGCACTTAGTGCACCTAATAAAGTTGAAATGATTACGACTGATTTATGACCGCGACAAATCTGGTAAGCAGCGGCAGCCGGATTAGTGATTAGACTAAAAATCATTAAACCGCCTATCGCATGGAGATTAACCGCTAACGTGACGCCACATAGGGCAAGGAATAAGCAATAAACAAAGCCTTGATGAACGCCCGTTGCTGCAGCAAGGGATCTGCTGAAAAGGATTGCCTTCAGTTCTTTGTTGAAAATGGCTGTAAAAACAACAAGAACAAGGCCAAACAGGCCCATAAGCAAAACGGTCTTTGCCTTTACAAAAAGCAAGCTACCCCAAAGTAAACCAAGCATTTCAGTGCGGCTGTCTTGCGCGAGACCTATACCTAAAAAGGTCAGTCCCAGCATCAGTGAAAACAGGATAGCTAAACCGACATTTGTATCCAGTCGAGTGTTGCTCGGATGAATTGTGGCAAGACTCATTGATGTTACTATCGAGACAGCGATTGCACCAGCGATTGGATTGAAGCCTGTGAGCGCAGCGAATATGCTTCCGGCCATTGCGGCATGGGAGATGCAGACACCAATAAAAGGCATCCTCATACCCACAATATAGACTCCTAACAGGCCTGTGCTGCTTCCGGCAATGGCACCGCTAACGATTACAAGATAGAAGAATGAATCCATAGCCCTGCCTTTGTAGCTCTAACTTTATTTTTTATCTAAACTGGCGGTGTACTTATAACCTCCGATGTCGACCACTTTGAGCGGGTGTTGATACGCTTTTCCCAGTACCTCTTCGGTTAAGACCTCGGCGGCCGGACCATCAGTGATAATTTTACCCTGGTTCATAAGAACGACTCTTTTGCAGCTTGCTGGTAATAGATCGATTTCATGAGAGACCATTAAGATCGTGATTCCTGTTCGTTCGTATAGGTTGTTGATAAGGCTTCTAAGTTCATATTTCGAAGTGAAATCAAGATTCGACCCAGGCTCATCGAGCATTAAAATCACCGGGCTTTGAACCATCGCTCGGGCTATAAGGACTTTTTGCTGTTCGCCACCGGAAAGACTTCTAAAGGTCTGGTTCTGTTGCTCAAGTAATCCAAGCCGGTCAATCCAGTAGTCAACATGTGAATTGTCTTTCTCATTCAACGGCGAAAATAAAGGTTTCACACTTGCTCTGCCCATGATTGCTACTTCCCGGAGTGTAAAGGGTAAATCGGCGTTGTATTCTTTTGCCTGGGGTAGGTAGCCAATACGTTTACGCAAATTACTTTTTGTCCAGCAGCCGACTGTGGTCCAGTCAATATTTTCGAATTTGACAATACCGGCGTTGGGTTTTATCAAACCACAACAGACTTTCAGAAATGTTGTTTTGCCTGCGCCGTTGGGACCGATTACACCAACAAATTCACCGGAACGTATCCCTAAATTATCGATATCGAGAATAGTCCGTCCGCGACGTCTTACCTTAATATTAGAAAGATGTAGACAACTGCTCATTTTTTAGCTGCCTCAAATAGTGCCTGGGTATTTTCCTGCAAAAGCATATCAAATACCGGGTAATTATTCTTCCCATAGCCGCTTTCGGGGAAATTGCTGAATATGACAACCACAGCTTTCAAATGTTCTGCTAAAGCAGTGGCAAGATTTGAACCTTCCTGTTTATTGGCTATCACATATCTTATAGAATGTCGTCCGGCTTTTTGAAGTAATTGATTTATATTTTTAGGTGTCTCGGCATCGCTACTGGCGAATGTGCCGATGACGTTCAGGCCGAGCCACCTGGCAAATTCTGCCTGATGTTGCGAGACAATTATGTCGGTATCTCTCAGTCCCGACTGCTCGATTCGTTCGGCAAGTTCTTTATTGAGGTGTTCCAGACGCTTTTCAATTTTTGTAAGTCTTAACTCGTAGTATGCTTTTTGAGAGGGATTTTCTTCTGAAAGAGCTGTAGCAACCTGTTTTGCAATCGATAAGTATGTCTCAGGTATGCACAGTCCTGGTGGTGGGATTACTTGATAAACTTTCAGCACACTTTTCTTATTACGCGGTATCACGCTTTCTATGCTTTTTTGAAAGTCGAAAATGAACAGTATTTTACAATTGCGGAGCTGATAAACCTGAGATGGAGATATATCAAAGTGCCCGGGACACATTCCCGGCGGCGCGAGACTTAAAGTCTGCTGTTTATTATCGCAGATGTCCTTTACTGCAGCATCTAAATAGGAATTTGCTACGGCAATCTCAGGCTCTGTGGAATTGGACGGTTTACCATCACAACCGCTTAAAAGTGACAAACAAAGAATGATATCTAAGCAAAAGAAAATAATTTGGATTTTACCGTTCATTTAAAATCCTTCGAATGACCCGTGTTCATTGCCGTTTTGTAAATGCAGTCTAACTAAAAATCCTTTTTTCTGTTTGGGGCTGTACCATATTTCTTTAGGGACAGGATATCTGTTTTCCAAAGTTTCCTTAATCCACTGCTCGTCAAAATTTGGGCCTAAGCTGAACAAAACCCATTTTACCGGTGATTTTTCAGCTTCTTTATACCATTGCCCTTTTTCCTCTTCGACACTGCTTCTTTCGGGAAATCCGTCAGGCACCCACAATCGAGACTTTATCCACTTGTCAATAATATCCCGGTCTCTTATACATTCTCCGACGCTGCGGTACTTGTACGTGTGTCCGCGGTTAAAGCGGTCCTCCGTTATTGTGGCCATAACGTCTTTTGGGTTTGTGGTGGGCAATTGTCCGCCTTCGGCGAGTTGCTTGGGAAGCTGATATAGGTGATCCTCAAGTGCGCCGGTATGACAATCTTCACGGGTGGGAGGATATTTTTCATTATCAAAGTAGTAATATTCGAGAGCCAGGCCGATTTGTCGTAGTTCAGTATCGACAGCAACTATTTTGGCTCGCAAACGGGTCTGCGAGAGCGAAGGCAGAAGAATTCCCATTAGAAGAGCAACGATGGAAATAACAACCAGTAATTCTATTAATGTAAATCCTTTTTTCACGAGACTCCGGAGAAATATTTAATTCAAATAAATGCGTATAGTCATAAAAAATTGTGATTAATCTGCGAGTAAACACGCTGCCGTATAAAGAGTATCGGAACTTTTTCGACAACCGGGTTTAATAAAGAAACACACACTGTCACGAATTGTAAATCTGTGACATTATATGTAACCATTAATTACAATCACAAAGTCCGGGTACACATTTCATCCAGTTTTCGATCATTTCGGCGAAATCGTCAAGGTCGACTTTGAAATCTGTATTGATGTCGCCCGGCAGATTTCCCCGCTTGTATCCGCGGTCGGTTAATACCAGGCCGTTACCATCGTAATTAGTAACCCATATACGATAACCATCTTCGCAAATCATGTAACCCGAACTTTCTTGGTCCATAATTCCTATAACATCAATTTGGCCGGCGGGACAATCGTACCTTGTAAAGCCGTCACCAAGTCCGAGCAGGACCGGGAAGGTAAGACCGTTTGAATCCATAATTGTAATCGTGTTGCCCGGGCCCCAGTTTTCGGGGTCTAAGACATCAACATTTTCGATTCGGACTAAACGCGACTGATAATATTCGCAGCCGCTAAGCCTGTCGGGATTAAAAACATATTCGTCGTTTACATCTTTTATCTGTTCAAGTGTAACCACCTCGGGTTGAGGCAGTCCTGCCGCGGGCTTGATTAGTTCGATTTTAAAATCAAAGAATGTGTCTTTTTCGTGTTTTTCGTTTACGTTTGTTTTGCCCTTGTAAAATTTATACCAGCCTGTAGCTCGAATCCTGTCTCCGGTGTTAAAAATATAACCAGTGTTCGGGTCTGTATTAATACGGCACATTTCGCTCAACAATTCCTCGTTTGTGTAATCATCTGAGCTTGAAACTTTGCTGTAGTATTGTCCGAACCACAGGGCTGTACCGGCGTGGTCGTCGCCTTCGCCTTGAATGTAAATTTGCCACTGGCCGCCCATATCACCTGTTCCAGGTGTCGGATCGAGTATTTGTTCGGGTGCATTTAACAGGATACCACTGATTGTCACTTTGTCGGTGGCTGCAAAAGTGCCGTAGCCGTTTTGGTTTACCGCCTGGAGTGCCGTGTGTGTAACTTCTGCGATGGTAGGTTCGTCCGCAAAAGCTGCCGAACCGGTAACCATCATGATAGCAAACATTAAGTTTATTATCTTCATCACTGTTTCTCCCATAAAAAAGTAGTATTTTATATTGACAATGCGCATACGAATTTTATATTCGTGTTACCACATAAAAATATGAAATTCGTGCTACTAAGTCAAGGTTTTTTTAAAAATTTGGAGATTTTTGATTCTAATTTTTAGGAGATGTTATCGTGTTTGAAGAGGCTATTGTTGTAAATGTAGAAAATAACGATGAATATCAACCAATATTAGAGGGCCAGCCGCAAACGTGCGGAATGCGTTCCGGCAGGGTTTATTTAGAAACAGGCCAAGCCTGTGGCCGGCATTCTACAAATGCTCATGAGGAAATGCTTGTTTTTCTCTCCGGGCAGGGTCAGGCATTGATTGGCAATAAAGATAGTCGATATCAGGTAGGTAAAGGGAAAGTGCTTTACATACCGCCGCATACCCAACACGATATCAAGAATTCAGGAACTGAGCCGCTTGTTTATATTTATTGTGTGGCTCCAATATGTCAGGATGAGTAAATTGACTGATTTTGCAATAGTAGTGGCATTTTGCGACTAATTGTGTTATATTATCCATAATGGAAAATAATGAGCAAAATGTTATTTTGAACTCGATAAGCGAAGGTGTTTTCACAATTGACCTTGATTGGCGGATAACCTTTTTTAACAGGGCTGCAGAGGGAATTACAGGTATCAATCGCCAAACGGCAATCGGCAAACACTGCAGTGAAGTTTTGCGAGCAGATGTTTGTGAAACCAACTGCACGCTCCGGCAAACAATGGAAACCGGCAAACCTATAATGAATAAAGCGGTTCATATTATTGATGCCGACGGAGATAAAAGAGCAATAGCTATATCTACAGCCCTGCTAAAAGATAAGTCTGGTAAAGTCATCGGGGGAGTTGAAACATTTCGTGATATGAGTATGGTTGAGCAACTTCGTAAGGAAATAGAGGGCCGATACTCCTGTGAAGATATAATCAGTCAAAGCAATAAAATGCAAACAATTTTCGCCGTATTGCCTAATATAGCTGAAAGTAATGCTACTGTTTTAATTGAAGGTGAAAGCGGCACAGGCAAGGAGCTTTTTGCTCGGGCGATACACAATCATAGTTTTAGAAAAGATAAGCCTTTTATTGCGGTTAACTGCGGTGCTCTACCTGATACTCTCCTGGAGTCTGAATTGTTTGGTTATAAGGCAGGTGCTTTTACCGATGCTAAAAGGGATAAACCCGGGCGTTTTGCTTTGGCTGAAGGTGGGACAATTTTTCTGGATGAAATTGGTGACATCTCTACTGCCGTTCAGGTTAAACTGCTGCGTGTTTTACAGGATAAAATTTATGAACCTGTGGGAGCTGTTTCTTCTGTTAAGGCCGATGTGCGTATTATAACCGCAACGAATAAAAAGCTGGATCAGATGGTGAAGGAAGGCAAATTCAGAGAAGATTTGTATTACAGAATCAATGTGATGAAGTTGGAATTACCTGCTTTGAGGGAGAGAAAAGAAGATGTCCCGTTGTTAGTAGACTTTTTTTTAGGTCGGTTTAACCGTCTTCACGGTAAGAATATCTCTTGTGTTACGAATGAAGTCACTACGTGCCTCATGGCGTACGATTATCCAGGCAATGTTCGTGAGCTTGAAAATATTATAGAGCATTGTTTTGTTTTGTGCGAAGGTGAGATAATAGAAGCGAGACACTTACCCTTATCAGTTCGTCCGTCTTTCAAAACAGACAAGATAGAAAGCATTCAGCCGGCGACTATCAAGCAAACGGAGATCATTCTGATAACCCAGGTTCTGCAACGGAACAAAGGCAATAAAACAGCAGCAGCCAAGGAACTTGGGATCGATAAAAGCACGCTGTTTCGTAAGATTAAGGCTTATAATATCACGCCTAAAACCTATTCTTTTTAGAGAACATTACAACAAACTTCATGAAGTGAGCAAGCTTAATAACGTGGCATTATGCAACTGAAACATGATTACGAGAGTTGCACAATGCAACTATTTATTCAACTGAACTTCATGCGTTAAGAGTTCCAAATATTTATATCCTCATAATAGATAAGAACTTACCGTAATTACCCCGTCTTTTCCAATTTTTTGGCATACTGATTGCGAATATAATAGCTGAAAGGTTAGTGTGCAAAGAATGAAAATAGCAGTACCAGTATGGAATGATGGTGTTTCCAATGTTTTTGACTTCGCCGGCCAGCTTTTGTTGGTGGAACTCGATAATGGCAAAGAAGTGGGCCGGTCAGAAGTTCCCCTGCAGGTTCAATCGCTGCCTGAACGAGCAAGCGGGCTGAAGCAGTTGGGAGTTAATGTATTACTGTGCGGAGCAATTTCGCGGGCACTTGCAAACATGGTCACAGCATCAGGAATCGAGGTTCTACCCTATGTCACCGGGCGTGTTGATGAAGTATTGCAGGCTTATATAACCGGCCAAATAATACAGCCTCGGTTTACTATGCCGGGATGCTGGCCCGGCGCAAGAAAAGGTTTTAGGCGATGTAGACGAGGTGGTCGAGGACGTCGCGGGCAAGGCCTCCGCGGAAACTTTTAAATTACAAATGATAGAAGGAAAAGATATGAAGGTATTAGTAACAGCTCAAGGAAATGAACTTTCGAGTGAAATTGACCTCAGGTTCGGACGGGCCAAATGGCTTATTCTTATCGATACTGAATCGGACGATTTCCAGGCTCATGACAATGTTGTGAATTTGAATGCCACTCAGGGAGCCGGTATTCAGACCGGGCAGAATATAGCGAATCTTGGCGCCGAAGCAGTGATAACCGGAAATGTAGGTCCGAATGCTTTTAAGACACTCAGTGCCGCAGATGTAAAGATATTTCTCGCTGAGAAACAAACTGTCCGGGAAGCGATAGATTCACTCAAAGCAGGTGAGCTAAAAGAAGTAAATCAGGCTAATGTTGAGGGGCATTGGATTTAGAAGTTGGATTTTCACTTAGGATAATAAAACTATGCGAACATTTTTAGATTGTATGCCTTGTTTTATTCGTCAGGCGCTTGATTCAGCAAGACTGGTAACCGACGATGAGCAAGTTCACGAACAAGTAGTAAGAGAGGTTCTTAAATTAGCATCTGATTTGGATATGAGCCAGAGCCCGCCGGTAATTGGCCAGCAGATACACCGATTAATTCGAAAACTGATCGGTAACACCGACCCGTATCGTGAATTAAAGCAGCGATTTAATCGTTTGGCTTTAAGGCTGTGTGCCGAATTAGAAGAGAATGTCAAGACATCTGAGGACCCGTTGGAAACAGCCGTTCGACTGGCTATTGCTGGAAATATTATTGATTTGGGTGTTAAAACTTCAATAGTCGAATCTGATGTTGAAACAATAATTAGAGATTGTCTGACAGCAGATTTTGACAGTCAGCAGATAGAAGAATTAAGAAATGCGGTGAGCCAGGCGGAAAGAATCCTATATCTGGCTGATAACGCCGGCGAAATTGTTTTCGATCGCCTTTTAATTGAGCAGCTTCCCTATGAAAAAGTTACGGTGGTTGTCAAAGGTGAGCCTGTCATAAATGATGCCACTATGGAAGACGCTGAGTTTGCAGGTTTAACCGAGATAGTGGAAGTAATTGATAACGGTTCAGATGGGCCGGGGGTGATTCTCGAATCATGCTCTCAGGAATTTATACGACGCTTTGACCAGGCCGATCTGATTCTCGCCAAGGGACAGGGTAATTACGAGACGCTCAGTGACGTAAATAAGAATATTTTCTTCATACTAAAGGCCAAGTGCCCTGTTATTGCAAGGGACTTGGGTTGTGAAGTTGGCGAAATGATTTTGAGAAAGAACGAAGCGTTTAATGACATTACCGATTTAGTTAAGGAGGTTGAATAAATGCCGGGTTTCGATGGTACAGGGCCGTTTGGTCAAGGTCCGATGACAGGACGAGGCCAGGGTTTTTGCGTTTTTACGACTTCGGAAGAAAGCCCTGGTCAGGTAAAAGGTTTTGCGGGATTGCAGGGTGCGCCCGTTGGAAAAGTATATGGAAATTATGAGAATTCTCGAAAGGAGGTGATTAACATGCCATTTGGAGACGGAACAGGTCCTGCTGGTGCCGGGCCAATGACTGGAAGAGCCGCTGGCTTCTGTGCCGGCTATCAAATGCCGGGTTATATGAATCCTGTGGTTGGTAGAACTGGTTTCTATGGTGCCGGTATGCCGGCAGTCGGGCCATATGGTGCAGGTTCGTACGGCTATGGAGCCGGCTACGGTGTACCTTATGCTGGCTGGGGCAATCCGTGGTTTCGCAGAGGCTTTGGCCGAGGTTTCGGTCGCGGCAGAGGCCGTGGTCGCGGCAGAGGAAGATTTGGTTATTGGTAGTAGATTCGAATTAGCAGGCAACCCCTTTGGGGTAAATTGCAGAAAGGGTGGATATTATGCCAAGAGGTGACGGTACAGGTCCTACTGGTCAAGGATCTGGCACAGGACGTGGTATGGGACGAGGCCAGGGCCAGGGTAGAGGCAGAATGGGCGGACCATTTGCAGCAGGAC
>CAZMWN010000033.1:0-19235 GCA_964569935.1 uncultured Pirellulales bacterium | reverse complement strand
TCAGAGTGACGTCTGTAATCGGCGAGCGTTCGTAACCGTTTATCAATAGTGCATAACGGCTTTTTTCGCTAGTCACGTTCTCCATATTTATATTACGAACAGACGGTGTAAAATCACCGGTGTCGCCTTCCCCGTAGAAAAAGTTTATCTTTAGGACCGCCTCGGCGACCTGACCGACGGTCACGTTTCGCATATAGACATTTTCAACGAAACCGCCGCGTACCGAGTTGGTTTTAATCCGCAGTGCCCTGTCCAGATTCGGACTGTCCATTTTACAATTCTCTGCAAAAACATTCCTTGCCCCACCGGTCATTTCACTGCCGATGACAACTCCGCCGTGGCCGTCCTTCATTTCGCAGTTTCGGACAACGATATTCTCACTGGGGACATTGACTCGTCTGCCGTCGTTGTTCCTGCCCGACTTGATGGCAATGCAGTCGTCGCCGGTGTCGAAGTAACAACCTTCAATCAAAACATCTTTGCACGATTCAGGATTACAGCCGTCGTTGTTGGGGCCGTGACCGATGACCTTAACGTTCCTAACCGTGATATTTTGCGATAGCACTGGGTGAATGTGCCACATCGGAGAATTTCTGAATGTCACTGATTCGATGAGAATATTTTTACATTTGTAGGGCTGAATCATATTCGGCCTTAAATGTTTGCCGAGGCCGAAGATTCTCTCTTCCACGGGCACACCGGCCTCGCCCATTTCCCGTGACTGGCCAACATCTCTGCCCTGAGTGCTCTTTCGAGCCCACCAGTTTTCATTACTGGCCTGACCGTCGAGCGTCCCTTTACCTGTCACGGCAATGTTCTCCTGCTCGTAAGCATAAATCAACGGCGAAAAGTTCATCACTTCCACGCCCTCAAATCGTGTAAACACAACCGGCATGTAAGCATTCGGATCGGTGGAAAATTTAACGACAGCTCCCTCGGAAACGTACAGGTTTACATTGCTCTTTAGATGTATCGGTCCGGTAAAGAAATTTAAAGCCGGAACTACTACCCGTCCCCCGCCGGCCTGGTTGGCGGCAGCGATTGCTTTTTTGAAGGCTTCGGTACAATCCGTCTTTCCATCCCCAACCGCGCCGAAATCGGTAATATTGAAATCTTTATCCGGGAACTGCGGGGCTTTAATCTTGCTTAGTATTTCAGGTACCTGTTCCCATCCTGTAGCTGCAACACTTGTCGTCGCACAAGCGGTCGGTAAAATTAACAAACCAAGACAGAACAAAACCGGCAGAATTCTGATTACAGTAACTCCGGCACTTTTTAGGTTCTTTGAGTTTCTACTTTTCATAAAGACCTCCAATTAAACATTACCTTTTAACTATAAAACCTGTTTCTTTAATAAACAATTACGTTCCAGCCCAGAACCATCTGACATTGATAAGGGAGTTTACCAGAAAAAGCACGCCTAAGCAAATGACAAGCCAGTCCTTACATGTTCTTTTTTTTCTATACCGCCATGCGAACACTCCTGCCAGGATACTGCCCTGGATTAGCAGCAGAAACGCATAATAAGGCATATTGCTTAAAACCGTTGACGACCTGTGCCCAACCAGCCATTCCAGCGGCACAACTGTAGTTTCGAAGATAGTACGGACTGTGAATCCTCCCGCGTTGAAAGGCCAGCCGGTCAGTGGAATAATAAGACGAGCCCATAGTGGAGTACCGGAAACAGAAATATGTGGCCAGCCTGCCAGAGACTGCCAGATACCGGCCGGCAGTGAAAGTAATACCTGAAAGGCCCAGCCAAGTATAAAATATGCCCAGAATCCATGCTTTTTCCATCGGATTAATAAAAGAACTGAAGTGAGAAGTATTACAACGAACAGTACCAGGTGAATTATGAATAACAGCATTATGGGATTACTCTGAAGTATCCTTGGCTAAAATTTCCTTTGCGTTTTTGCAGTCTTTCGCGATTTGAGCGGACAGCTTTTCAGGACTCTTAAATTTGTGCTGACTGCGGATACGCCGGATAAAATCCATAGCCATAAATTTGCCGGTCAGGCCTTCAATGTTTTCTTTAAGCAAATGTGCCTCTATAAGTAATGGGAATTCATCGCCGTATGTCCTTGCCTGGCCGATACTATAAGCGGCGGGAATTGCATCTTTGGATGAAAGAACATTCTCTATCGTGTCACCAACCCTCACAAAACCTGCATAAACACCCTCGGCGGGAATCACCTGCTTTGGCTTTTTCATATTCAGTGTAGGAAAGCCGAGCTTTTTACCTATACCCCGGCCGGTAATAATTTCTCCCACTAATCGATAAGGCCTGCCCAGGGCAATGGCGGCATCGACAACATGGCCGCTTTCGAGCATATAGCGAATCATTGTACTCGAAACCCGAACTACCTGGCCGGTTGAAAGCTTGATTGTTTTCGGATCTATTACCGAGACATCAAAGTTGTTCTCGGCGCCCAGTTTCTGCAGCGTTTCAATACTGCCGGCTCGCCCTGCACCGAAATTGAAATCGTTACCCTCAACAACTACACTCGGGCAAATATTCTCAACAAGATATCGACCTACAAAATCCTCGGGCGAAAGATTCAACAACTCGGTACTGTCTTTTAATAAAATCAGGCAATCCACGCCGAATTGTGTCAACAGAAGTTTTTTTAGTTCCAGAGGAGTCAATACCCCCGGCGCCTTTTTCGGATGCAAAATAGCAACCGGATGTGGTTCGAAAGTCATCGCTATAAATTCGACCTGTTTTTTCTCTGCAGTGCGCCTGGCGGCAGATAAAATCTCCTGATGACCGAGATGAACACCGTCAAAGTTGCCAATTGTCAATATACAACCTTTCCTGATTTTCTTAAGGTCTGATATTGATTCTATAATCCTCATTTTAAGCTTCCAACCCTAATGAGTTCAGTATCTGATTGTGAATTATAATATTCGAATCCAAAGCAGAATATCACAAATTCAAATCATTATTTACACGCCCCGCCCGAAATTTGCAAAGCTTTTTAACTTTCGTTAATTATCAAATTCCCTGCCTTTATCGAACATATCAGTTTCCTCTACGTATATAAATTGAAAATATATTTGCAACTTAGTTGCATTTTTCTTATTTCAGGCTAAACTATAGCATCCAATTTCGGGTACTTGGAACGATTGCTGTATTCAGGATTAAGACAAAAATGAAACGAAAACTTATGCCCATATTGACAGAACTAAAAAACCACTCACCGTTTACTCTCTTTGGTGCCTTTACCGGCATTGTGTGCATGCTGCTTCTTCGCAATTTGGAGCATAGTGCAACCCTGAAAATATTCTACGTATTTCATCCAGGGCACGTTTTACTAAGTGCGATTGTAACTACTTCAATCTTTCAACATTACAATCACAAGGGAAAATTAATTACAATTTTCCTGATAGGATTTTTAGGCTCGATTGGTATTGGCACCCTAAGCGATTCGCTAATACCTTACATCGGTGAGCTATTATTGGGAATGCATATCGAAGCGCATGCTCACGAACATACTGGTTTCGCTGAACAGGCGCATATCGGCTTTATTGAAGGCTGGTATATCGTCATACCGGCCGCCGTCGCTGGTGTGATGATAGGATATTTCAGGCCCAGAACGAAATTTCCCCATGCAGGACATGTTTTATTGAGTACGTGGGCGTCTTCATTCCATATGCTTATGGCAATGGACGGGCAGTTCACAATACTGAAAGTGGTGGGCAGTTTCGTATTTTTATTCCTTGCCGTCTGGCTGCCCTGCTGCATCAGTGATATTGTTTTTCCGCTGTTGTTTGTTAAGCCGGGAGAAGAATTGCCACACCATCATCATTAACTCTCGAGAACGTAAACATGAAGGTGAATCTGGATAAACAGGCTCGCGAAATGTTACAAGCAGCCAAACTATACTGTACCAGGCACAGGGTGAATATACTCAAAGTTTTGCTTAAGGCTCGCAAGCCGCTTAGTCAGGAGCAGATTGCTCATCGCTCGGGCAGAAAACATTTCGATAAGGTTACTATCTATCGAACTCTCGAGAGCCTGCTGAAAGTTGGATTAGTGCATAAGGCATTTATTGATAAAAGGGCCTCACATTACGAACTGGCTCACAATTGTACCGAACACCAATGCCATCCACACTTCACCTGTACAAGCTGCGGCAGTACGCACTGCCTGAAGGAAATATCACTGCCTATGACGGCAAGTCCTTACAAGGGTTTTGTTATTAACCGACAACAGGTCCATTTTGAAGGCCTGTGCCCGGAATGTGCATAATATCGAAATATTTGATGCTATGTTTTATCGAATAGAACAGAGAAAAGAACAGAGAAGAAAAAAATTACTAAGTATTGCCCGGAAAGCTGTACTGGTAATTGGAACGGTCTGTTTTATATCAACGGTCACAGGCGTTACACTGCAATTGCACCTCTTGAGTTGTGAACATCCAGACCAGCATGATCATGATAATTGTCCAATTTGTACAAATTTACTGATACAGTCACCCAAATTTCTACAATGTCCCGAAATACAAATAATATATTTCGATTATTTCGTATCAAATCCGTTTCATCCGACCTATACCTCAATTCTAACAAACCATCTAAAAACTTTTAATCCTCGTCCGCCTCCGCTTGCTTCTTAGATGTAAAAGTGCATATTTTCCCAATGTTTCAGGTTTAGCAGGCACGCAATACTTGTTTTGTCCTGAACCTTAAAAAGAATTTGTGAACGAAAAAGCATTGTAAGGAGCACAAGATGCTTAAAAAAATTGTTGCAGTGCTGATACTCCCTGCTTTAACGGTGCTCGGCAATATTGCCGTTGCAAATGAGAAGGCAAACGGCGGGAGCAATATTAAGGATCCAAACGCTTGTATTTTGGAACTTCAGCAGCAGATGGTTGAAATGCAAAAAAAACACGATGCCGAAATAAATGCCCTGAAAAAGCAAATCGACCAAATTGCTGCGGCACCAGGAGAGTCGCAATCAAATAGCCGGATAAATTCCTTGCGCGATTTAGCGAAAGCCGAAGCTGCAAAGGAAGCGGACGCCGGAAAGGAACCGGAAGAGAAGATATTCAAATCAGGTTCCCTCGGGCTGCAGGCTTTGAATCCGGAAATTAGTGTTACCGGAGATCTTTTGTACTCATCCAGAAAAGATACAACGAGTGAAAACAACAACGATTTTAACTTTCGCAATCTGGGTATTCACGTCGAATCCTGGCTTGACCCTTATACACGATTCAAAAGTGCGTTGGAATTTCACGAAGACGAAACCGAACTCGGCGAAGCGTACGTGACATTATATAATATCAGCGACGATTTGAACCTAACGTTAGGTAAATTACGTCAGCAATTCGGCGTAGTTAATCGATGGCACAAACACGGCCTGGACCAGGTTGATTTTCCCCTTGCCCTGCGTGAGATTTTCGGCAACGGCGGTTTAAATCAAAGCGGCCTGTCGCTGGACTGGTTAATGCCGCCCGCCGGTAATACATCGCAACAGCTGACTTTCCAGCTCACAGACGGCTCGAACAGCCGTTTGTTTGGTGAGAATTACCGGAACAGACCAAGTCTTTTGGCACATTATAAAAACTACCAGGATATATCAAAAGATACTTATCTGGAATGGGGCCTAACAGCTCTTTCGGGATGGAACGACAAATGGGACCTTGTCGGTGGTGCCGAACAAAGCAACAGCAAAATCACAACGGCCCTGGGTGCGGATTTATCCATCCTGTGGGAACCGACAGAAAAAATGCGATATCGAAATTTTGAATGGCGAAGTGAAGTGTATTTGTTGAATAAAAGACTTATTGCACCTGATAATTCCGGCGCTGATAACATCAACGCATGGGGATTATACAGTTATCTTCAGTCTAAAGTCTCGCGCACAACCGATGTTGGAATCAGGGGAGATTTTTACGTGCCCGATACTAAAAGCTATGCAAATATTACCAGCTCATTATCACTGTCACCTTTGGCGGTGACATCAGACAGCCCACATATCTGGCAAATCAGTCCGTATATAACCTGGTGGCAGAGCCCGTTTATTAAGTTTCGAATAGAGTACGATTATGGTAATGGCAAGGGGATTGAGAGTCCGGAACATGTTGTCTGGCTGCAGTGTATATTCGCAGCAGGTCCCCACAAGCATGAGCGTTATTGACAGAAAGGAGCACAACCAATATGAAAAAGACAATATTCGTGCTCATAGCGGCCTTGATTATTTCGTCGGCTGCTCCATCGGCCAGACCACAACCATCACAAGGTCAAAAGGCAAAATTGTATGTTGTAACAACACTACCTGATTATGCCTTTTTCACCGACTTTATAGGGGCAGAGCGCGTTTCCGTAAAAGCCATTGTTCGGGGCGACCAGGATGCACATTTCATTCGGCCCAAGCCCTCATTTGCCACTGCATTGCGAAACGCCGATGTTCTTATCGCCACTGGTCTGGATTTGGAGCTGTGGATACAAACGGTCATTGATAATTCCGGGAACAGCAGAATTCGAAGCGGACAAAAAGGCTACGTTGCAGCGGCTACTGGGATTAATCTACTGGAGAAACCAACGGTTCTATCGAGAGCAGAGGGCGGCGTTCATATTCATGGAAATCCTCATATTACATGCAGTCCAGTAAATATGAAAACCGTTGCCCGTAATATAACGACCGGATTAATCAACAATGACCCGGCAGGTGAGGAAATCTACCTGCTAAACCTGGAAAAACTACACCGGCAAATCGACGAGCGTTTGTTCGGCGCCGAGCTTGTGGAAATGTTAGGTTCTGATACGTTATGCAGCCTTGCCGAACAGGGCAGACTCATACCATTTCTTAAAGAGCAGAGTTATGAAGGAAAGCAATTGATTGAATTTCTCGGCGGCTGGATGAAAAAGATGGCCCCGCTAAGAGGGACACCGATCGTGACCTATCATAAAAACTGGATTTATTTTGTTAAACTTTTCGGCTTAGAGGAAGCGGGAACTGTAGAACCCAAGCCGGGAATACCGCCTTCGCCGAAGCATGTAACTAATCTGATTAATCTCATGCAGGAAAGGAAAATAGGGATAATTCTCGCTGCAAATTATTTCGACGAACAAAAGATAAAAACAGTAGCATCAAGAACCAACGCCGAAGCGGTTATTGTTCCTATATATGTGGGTGGAGCGGCGGATGTTGATGATTACTTCGAACTTGTTGATTATTGGGTGGATGAACTGTTGAAAGCCGCTCAAAAGAAAGGCCTTATCAAAAAGTCCTGACTGAAAAACAGATGTTATGAATACGGAAATGATAAGATTTTTCTCGGTTCAAATAGCGTTAATTGCTGTGGTGCTAATCCTGCATACTTATATAGGTCTACACATAATCAGACGAACATTGATATTTTCAGACCTTGTACTCGACCAGTTGGCGGCATTTGGCGCTCTTGCGGCAATAGCACTGGGAATAGAATACGGCACATTCCAGTCATACATCGCCTCGATGGTGGTAGTACTTTTTGGTGCAACATTATTAGCCTTGATAAAGCCAAAAAATTCTGCCATACCCCGCGAAGCGATTATAGGCATTATGTATGCGCTTGCTTTGGTTGCCTGCCTTTTGTTGGCAGATAAACTCCGCGGCGGAGAAGCCTACGTGACCAAGACACTTTCCGGTTCCATGTTGTGGGTGACCTGGCCTCTGGTCTGTGTAACATCTGTTGTGTATATTTTGCTCCTGTTTTTTCATTATAAGTTTCGGCATAAGTTCATTGCGCTTGTAGAAAATCCGCAGATGGTTGAAAATGATAAATTCTGGGATTTTCTTCTTTTCACAACGCAGGGTATTATTACGGTGTTAATAGTCCCCATAGCAGGTGTCCTGTTGGCTTATGCATTTCTGATGATTCCGGCAGCCATTGCAGCGATGTTTACTAAGAAATGGGCCGGGGCGGTGCTCATCGGATGGAGCGCTGGTTTTGCAGCTTGTTTAATGGGTCTTTGTTCATCGTATTTCTTTAATCTGCCGTATGGTCCAAGTCTGGTCTTGTTTTTGGGCGTATTTTTTATTTGTGCGGCTGTTATTAGTATCCTGCTTCGTAGAAAGGCGATTGTTTAATAAGAAGGACCTTGGCTATGTCACAATTGATACAAATAGTTGGTTTGCCATTTCTCGCATGTATCTTGATGGCTTCTGTTCTGGGATACATGGGCATACACGTGCTCAAAAGAGAAGTCATATTTGTTGATATTGCACTGGCCCAGGTTGCCGCTGTTGGCGCTATCGCATCTCATCTTATTTTTGAGGTACATGAAGGTTCTGTGCTCTCTTATGTATGCTCGCTGGCGGCGGTTTTCGCTGTGGCAGCTTTTTATGCTGTGGCTCGAATCAGTATAGTCCAAATTTCCCTTGAGGCCGTTATCGGTATTTCCTATGCAATCGCCGCCGCTGCAGCTCTGTTTCTTGTCGGAATAGCACCGGGTGGTCATATCCACATTCAGGAAATACTATCCGGTAGTCTTCTTTGGACAAGCCGGCGGGACATTATCTTGGGTTTGCTGGTCTTTTCAATAGCAGGATTTTGTTTTTATCTTTTTCGTAAGCCGTTAATCAGCATATCAAATAATTACCAGCGGAATCACATTGCAAAAGCAAAGACAGTATTTTGGGATTTTATTTTCTATTTGCTGCTCGGTGTTGTCATTACGCTGTCGGTTCAGATGGGAGGCATTGTTGTGGTTTTTGCCTATTTGATAATGCCGGCTACAATATCGGCTATTTTCTCTTCTCGCCCCGGCCCGCAGTTGATTATTATCTGGATGACAGCCATAGTTGCATCGATATCGGGCCTCTTGTTTGCCTACTATCTTGATTTTTCAATCGGACCCGCCATTGCAATGTTTTTGGGAGTCGAATTGGTAATAGCCGCCCTTTATCATCACAAATCCAAACCGGTGACTCTGTAATATTTCTAACGAACAAATATAGAATTGGTGAAATGAATCCGCATTTGTATAGAAGAGATATACAAAAGCTGTTATGTCAATCGCCTTTTAAAAGTTTAACCACTTCCTGAGCATTCGCTGCAGAGCACAGAGCATTGCATAAACTCTTTGAGTGGGCAAGTTTTGCTATTTCTGCAAGGGCTTCGACGTGCGGGCCCGACATGCCTGGCGGTGCAAGCAGGAGGAAAATTAACTTCGATGGTTGTTTGTCCATTGAATCGAAGTCTATCCCTTCGGGGGAGATGCCAATGGCAAGTTTCAATCTGGAAACAGCATCGGTTTTTGCGTGAGGTACGGCGATACCATCCGTCAACCCGGTGCTTTGTTTATCTTCGCGATCCTGTACCGCTTTGAGTGCAGAATTTACATCGTTTATTTCTCCGGCGTCTTTTAATTTCTGGACGAGTTCACGCAGAACATCCGGTTTATCCTTCGATTCCAGAGGTATTTCTACAATTTTCTCAACAACAAGGTCAATTAAAGCCATTCAACAGTTCTCCTGAAAATCCTATATTATAATAAAAATATATATTTATTCAACCTTAATATTAACTCAGTGATTCGTACATCTCCCAGACCCTGTCCGGATCTTTGACGATTAAAACGGAACAGGAAACCGAGCGCATCGCCCGTTCGCTTTCATCGTAAAATTCATCTCTTCTGCTCCTGATTCGTGACAATTCGCCGATGACCAGAAGGTCGATCTGCATATCCTTGACGGAATCGGAAATTTCCCTGTTTACACTTCCACTGCTGAGTTTTTTAGTAATTGTTACTCCTTTTGCAACAGCCAGTTCGTTGACATAATTAAGATAGCGTTCGGCGTCCGCTTCCATATCGTGCTCATATTCGACCTGCTCATCCCGAAGGAATATTCTCGCTTTGAGAAGGTCGTCCATTGCCCTGGTATTGATTACATAGTGGGCGATAAGTTCGGCGCCGGAGAAGGAGGCCAGGCATATTGCATATTGGGCAGCGGTGATAGATTCTTCCGTTCCGTCGATATAAACCATTATTTTTTTTATGGGTTTACTCACGTTTTTTCTCCATCGTTTTTTGCCTTTTGCTCTCGAGATTATCCTTAACCATACTCATCAGAATGAACATGTCCCGCTCGTTTTCTTCGAGCCTGCTTTCAATATAACGAACGGTATCTTTCAAGTCCGGGATTGCTATTTTCTCAAGTGCATTGACTTTCCTAATCGTTTTTTTGACCTCATTGGCAAGTCGCAACACGGATATTTTCAGTTCGGATAGCTTGCCGAGCAGCTCAAGGACTTCTTTGAAAAATTTAATGGAGCTGTCGATCCAAAAACTTGTTCCCATCGGGCTGTAGTAAGGCGGATGCTCCGTGAATTCGGTTTCCACCACCGGCAGGATGACACCCATAACCCTTCGGGAGCGAATTGTAATATCAGTCGTTATATTCACGGCCCCGGTCAGATATTGCACCTTGAGCTTTCCCATATCCAGAACGGCATCTTCGAGGGCTTTGTATGCCTTTGCCAGTGCGCTTTCCACACGGCTCTGATAATCTGTGGTCTGGTCAACCAGGGCTAAAAGCTCCATGATGAGGATATTTCTTTTCTGGTCTAAAAGCTCGTATCCCTGTCGGGCAAAATTCAGATCGTTTCTTAATCTGAGTAAATTCGTTTTTGTTGGTGCATAATTAAGTTGCGCCATAACGAAATCCTGTTATATTCCGTAGTATTTCTCTATTTCCTCTTCGGTAATTCTGTGCAGTTCCTCTACAGGCAGGGATCTTAAAACTTCCCAGCCCAAATCAAGGGTTTGTTCGATACTCCTCTCTTCATCTTTACTCTGGGAAATAAAGTTTTTCTCAAATTCCTTTCCGAATTCGAGATAATCATGGTCCAGAGGTGTCAGTTCCTCTTCGCCGATAACCGAAGCGAGATTACGGACATCTTTTACATAGCTGTACGCGGCGAATAGCTGGCTTGCAAGATGGGGATGGTCCTCTCTGGTCATACCTTCTCCGATACCGTCCTTCATTAATCGTGAAAGTGACGGCAGCCCCGCCACCGGCGGGTATATCCCTCTTCCATCCATCTCTCTCTCGAATACGATCTGCCCTTCCGTGATATATCCGGTCAGATCGGGTACCGGATGAGATATATCATCGTTCGGCATTGTCAGAATCGGCAGCAGGGTAATCGAGCCTTGATAACCTTTAATCATTCCCGAACGTTCGTAAAGTTCCGCCAGGTCAGAATAGAGATATCCCGGGTATCCTTTCCGGGACGGTATTTCACCGCGTATCGTTGATATTTCGCGAAGTGACTCGCAATAATTCGTCATATCGGTCATAATAACCAGAACATGCATACCTTCATTAAAAGCCAGGTGCTCGGCAAGGGTCAGGGCTGTTCTTGGAGTAATCAGTCGTTCGATTGAAGGGTCATCGGCGAGAGAAAGAAAAAGTGCAACCTTATCGAGAACGCCGCTTTCTTCAAAGGAGCGGGTGAAAAAGCGCGCCACATCATGCTTTACACCCATTGCGGCAAAGACCACGGCAAATTCCGTATCCGTTCCCCGAATTTTCGCCTGCCGTGCAATTTGGGCAGCAAGTTCGTTGTGAGGCAGACCGTTACCGGAGAAGATGGGTAGTTTCTGACCTCTGATAAGAGTATTCATCCCGTCGATAGCGGAAACACCCGTTTGTATGAAGTCACGGGGATACTCTCTTGCAGTCGGATTAATGGCCATTCCATTTACATCCAGCTCAATATCGCTTCGTTGCGGCGGGCCTCCGTCAATCGGTTGTCCCAAACCGTTAAATACTCGTCCAAGCATTTCTTTTGAAACGGAGATTGTAAGCGGTTTGCCGGAGAACCGTATCCGTGTCTCGGGGAGCGTCAGGCCTATAGTACCTTCAAATATCTGTGCGACAACAAAACTGGTTGACGATTCCAGCACAATTCCCATCCGTGGAGTCCCCTGCCGGTCAACACACTCGATAAGCTCTCTGTATCCCACCGGGTGTGTTTTGCTGATAAAAACAAGAGCCCCATCGATTCTATCAACACCGATATACTCTCGACCGGATAAAAGACTTCTATTTGTTCTTGCATCAGGCATGTATCGCCTCCAGTTGGTCCATTGAACGTTCCAAGCGGGCCTCGATTTTATCAAGCTCGGAGAGATTCTCATTGTGTATCGAAAATTTCATTTTGATTATGTCCTGATATACCTTCATTTTTTTTAATTTGACAAGATTTGAGCCTTTTTTAATCGCTTCTGAGCCGCGTTTCCAGTAAGTGACAATAATGTGCAGCATTTTTGCCTGTTTCTGAACTGTTGAAAAGGTATCAATTTTATCGTAGGCATTCTGTTGCAGAAAGGCGTTTTTGAATAACGTACATACCTCCAGAATGAATCGCTGAGAGTCGGGTAAAGCATCCGGGCCGACCAGCTTGACCACCTGTTGAAGACGTACTTCCCTGTGCAGGAGCTCCATTATTTCCGTCCGATCGGAAAGCCATTCGGGACCGACCTGTTGGGTCCACCATGAAGCCATTTCATTGAGGTATTCACTGTAGCTGTCGATCCAGGAGATTGCCGGATAATGTCGGGCGTTGGCAAGGTTCCGGTCGAGGGCCCAGAAGCAGCGGATAAATCTTTTTGTATGTTGTGTGACGGGCTCTGAGAAATCGCCGCCGGGAGGGGACACTGCCCCGATGACTGTAACGGAACCGGGGTCACCATTTAACGTTTCCATCGAGCCTGCGCGTTCGTAGAACTCGGCGATTTTTGTCGGCAGATATGCTGGAAATCCTTCTTCGGCGGGCATTTCTTCCATGCGACCGGACAGCTCGCGCAGCGCTTCGGCCCAGCGTGAGGTCGAATCGGCCATGACAGCGACATGTAAACCCTGGTCTCTGAAATATTCCGCTATTGTTATTCCTGTGTAGATGCTTGCTTCCCGCGCTGAAACGGGCATGTTTGAGGTATTTGCTATCAGGATAGTGCGTTCCATGAGCGAACGGCCGCTTCTTGGGTCTATCAGTTTTGGAAATTCGGTCAGTACATCCGTTATCTCGTTGCCTCTTTCACCGCAGCCAATATACACAATCAAATCGGCGTCGCACCATTTTGCGAGTGCCTGCTGTGTCATTGTTTTTCCGGTGCCAAATCCGCCGGGGATGGATACGGTTCCTCCTTTTGCAACGGGGAAAAGCGTGTCGATGACGCGCTGCCCGGTGATAAGCGGAATATCCAGAGCAAGACGTTCTTTTGTCGGCCGCTGGATACGGATGGGCCATCTGTGCATAAGGAAAAGGTCTTTCTTTTGTGAATCATCCGTTGTCAATACTGCAATCACATCTTCTACTGTATAGTCGCCCTCCGGTACAATCGATTCGAGAATACCATTGTACAGAGGTGGAACGAGAATTTTATGGAGGACTTTTTCTGTTTCCCGAACGGTCCCGAGGATCATTCCGCCTGAAATTTGCCGGCCTTGTTCGACAGAAGGCACAAAATGCCATTTCGTTTCTCTGTTCAGTGGTGGAACGGATATCCCCCGCTTGATATAAATATCCGATATATCCCGGATAGTTTCGAGCGGTCTCTGGATGCCGTCATAAATAGTGCCGACCATTCCCGGGCCAAGTTCCACCGAAAGCTGCATACCCGCTCCATAAACAGGGTCGTAGGGAGCAATTCCTGTTGTATCTTCATAGACCTGGATGACGGCACTGTCGGTTTCGAGTTTAATCAGCTCACCGATAAGATTTTCCTCGCCAACCCGAACCAGCTCAAACATCTCGGCGTCAGTAATTCCCATCACTTCCATGACCGGGCCGTTGATTCGTTTTACCTTTCCAATTATCCTGTCATTCATCATTATTCTTTTCTATTGTCTGCAAATAGGTTCTCGTATATCAACATTCTAATTTCACGCTCTTTTCTTTGAATGCGTGTTTTAACCTGATTATTAAAGGCGGTACGACCATCGGCGGCAGTTACAACAATACCTTGTCTTTTTAGAGGGATTGTATCAGACAATTGCAGTGTTATTTTTCTGCCGGTTTTTGTTTGGATTTTTTCCGCTACCTCTGAAATCAACTGGTCATTGATTAATGCCCGCTCTTTTTCCGAAGCGTTGATTTGTGCCGATTCCGTATCCAGACCTATGACCGCCTCTGTAATCCAGTTTATCAGTACATCCCGATAGTTTATGTCACTGCTCATTGAATTTATCTTCTGTTCTACCCTGTCCTTTATCTCCTGCATTATAGAGTCCTGGATACGCATGGAACGACGTTTTAACTCAAGCTTGAGACCGGAAAACATTTTCTTCTTTGCCGCTTCGGCCTGCTTCTGTGCTTCTTTGCGGGCATCTTCCAATAGAGATTCAATTTTCTTCTCGGCGTATTTTCTCTTTTCAACGGCCTGGTTTTCCGCTTGCCTGATTATTTCCTGCTCTTCTGCGCTGGCATCCGCTTCAATACCTGAAATAAGGGCGGCTTTTTCTTGTTCTGATGGTTCCATAAATCCTTATGCCTTTTTCAAATATATTCTATTTCTTAGGTCTTTTAAATGCATAAAGAGGTACGTTTCTCATAATTTGATTCCGATCGCCATATTGACCATTTCTTTAATTCCGGGCCTGCCCGGGGTCGTACCGTTTCTGTCCGGAATCTCTACAACCAGCGGAAAGTTCTCGGTGAAAAGATACCGGTTGACAATCGGACGTATCATATCTGCAATCCGTTCGGTAATAATAATGATACCGGTCTGGTTGTCATCGAGTGATTCCTGAAAAGCGCGTTGTGCTTCGTCTGCATTTGTCACAACTTTTCCAGGTACACCCAGAATCCCGAAACCAAGAGCCGTATCCTCGTCGCCTATAATTGAATATTTCATCGTATCGTTATATCTTGCCGAGAATCATTAAAGCCGTTATAAAACCGAATACAACAATTCCTTCTGCAAGTGCTACAAAAATCAGGGCCTGGCCTGCAATCTGTGGTTTTTCAGCAACGGCACCCATCGCCGCGGCACCGACATGAGATATTGCAATACCGGCACCGATAGCGCCAAGACCAAAAGCAGCGGCGGCTGCGATAAGGGCATATTTCATTGCCTCAACATTTGCCGGTGCATTCTGATTTTGCATGGCCTCCTGTTCGTTGGAACCTTGGGCAAATGAGCTGGTACAAAACACGGTTGTAATGATTGCCATTACAGTGAACAATACAATTAAACTTTGTGTAATTTGTAATTTCAATTTCTGTCTTACGTCGTTCACAATATTCCTTCCTTTCTTATTTGTAACTGCTGTTTAAAGAAATTGGTGTATATAACTTCCCTGTGCCGTGAAAGAATTTTGTAAAGAATTCATAATAACTAAGCCTTAACGCCTGTACCGCCGCAGTGAGACCTTCCAGGCCGATTACCAGTATATTCCCAAGGATAAGAATCACAACAGACATAACACCTGAAGTCATTTTTGCAATGGTAAAAATGGAAATCATCAAACTAACATGTGCGATTCCGAGTCCGGCTACTCGCATGAAAGAAAGTGTATTGGAAAGATAACCGCTGAAAATCTCAAGAAGCTCCACAATCCACTGCATAAGGAAATTCAGGATTAAAAAAGGATTAAGTTTTTGCGTGGTTTGATGTCTTAAATAATGATAGGGTTCTTTAATTAACAATAACAGCGCGGGTAATCCGATAAGTATGAATGTTACCATCCCAGGTGGAAATTCTTTGTAATCGTGCTTTATCATATAATATGCGATGTATATACCTCCCCCATATATCCATCCTCCGAGAATCCCGCCTTTGTCAAAAAACAGCTCCGCCCATTTTCCGGTGCGGATAATATTAATCCAGTTAAACAACAAGCCGAGAAAAATAACGGAGATACCAAAGTATATCGTAATTAGAAGTATATCGAAAATATCATTGATGGCCGAATTGCCGATATTATGGCCGGAAATAATACCGTGAAAATCGAACCAGAGCGGCTTAAAAAATGCCACACCGAAATACGAACCGAAAAGAGTGCCGAAGATGATTGAGGACAGGCCGCACCAGATAATCAGCCATGAAAGAGTGAGCAGTCCCTGTTTTTCCGGGTTTGCTTTCAGAAGAAACACACCCAGGACACCGAGCATCGCCAAAATCAAACCCTGCCCGACATCGGCGAACATCAGCCCGAACATGGACAGGTATAAAGGCATGACAAAGGGAGTCGGGTCGATAGTGCCGTATTCGGGAATGCCGAAATTGCTGACCAGCATCTGGAAAGGTGCGAGTATTTTCGGATTATTAAACTGCACGGGAACTTCATCGTCGATGGTCTCTTTGCCTCCTGGTTGTTGCCATTCCAGGTAACAGCGGCCCCCGCAGGATTTATGAATTTTTTCAATCAGTTTTTCTTTTTTCGATGCGGGCAGCCAACCGGTAAAAATAACGGTTCGGGAAGAGGATTTGAAGTTGGTCTGAATTGTGGAAAAAAGCTCGGTAATCCTAAGATTGACCCATGTCTGTCCGAAATGTTCCTCATGCTTTTTAATCAGGTCTGTGACGTTTGTCTCGAGTTTTTTCTGTTCATCCGTTAACGTTTTGAGTTTTACTGAAACTTCCTTAAATATGTCCTCTTTCACGGACTGTAGCTCATCCGGCAGTTCGATATTCATCCAGCCCACCCCGGAAAGGATTTTGCTAATCTGCTCTTTTTCCCGTTTCATCGAAATCAGCAGGTAATAGGCTATATCGTCTTCCCGCCCAAGCGTTACATTCAACAATGGTAAACCTCTTAACTCGTCTTCGAGTTTTTTAGCGTTTGAGGCTGGGATTCTTCCGGTCTGAATAGCAAGAAAGGAATGTTTCGCCTTTAGTGGAAGATCGGACAAACCAAGGCCGTAGAGTTCCACCTGCCGTTTGATGTCTTCAAGTTTCAGTATTTCCTGCTGGATTGCCCGCTGCCGTTCCCTGATGCCGTTCCGTTCTCTGTCTATCTGATCAAGGAAATTTTTCTCTTTTTCAATATCGACGGGAACATGGTTGTTTAAGTCGGCTTCTTTCGGTGTAGTGGGAATAATCCCGCTTGCATGCAGGAGTCCTTCTATCCGTCCTCTTAAATCCGTGATTTCCTTTGTGGAAGCCTGGGGGCTGACAGTTGAGAGGCTCTCAAGTTTTCGGCCTTCAATTTCAGATGTGTTAATAAACTGCATTACCCCTTCGCGAAGAAGCACTTCAGTGACACGCTGGGAATCCTTTCCCAGCACAACTGCAAATAGCTGTATCATCTCGGTGGTGAACATCATATCATACTCTCAATCGATTGCTGCTGTATGTTGTACTCCTTGGCATTCAGGATTGTCCTGATTTTTTTCAACTCATTCCTTTTCAACATGAAATACGAAAGTATAATCCCTACCGTAAAAGGATATCCTGAAAGAATACGCTGTACTTCCTGTTTCATAATCTCTTCCAGTATCCGGTGGATAAGAAGCAACCTCGATGTGCTCTCCGAGGTCTGTGAAGATAAAAGCGCCGACAATCCCGGATATTTGCCTTTAACAAAACCCTGAAGTACGGGCGTCACGTTTTGTGCGTTGTATAATTCGCCGATGATTGTTTTGTTAAGATTAAAACCTCCCGGCACAATCGTAGCCAGGACCGCTTCCAGCGGCAGGTCGTAGAAGTTTTTTAGCCTAATAATCCAGTTGATGTTCTGCAGGTCAATTTCCACCCCTGTCAGTCTAAGGGCTATCATGCGGTCTTTGTGGCCCAGTTTTTTAATCGAGGACAGAAGGTTATCGTAGTAGAAATGATCAAATGCAATTTCCATACGGAAAAGAGAGCCCTGCGACTCGACTGTGTGACTGTATTTTTTGATAATCTGACTGTATGGAGTTCCTTCGCAGACACCGGTAATCTCGTCGAAGTTTTCCGCATTGATAATTATGTCAATCGGTATCTGATGAATAATCGGGTCGTATAATACGTAGTGTACGTTAGAGTCCGCCGAAAGTTTTCGGATTTTCCTGTCGAAGTAAATCCTGATGGCATTCTTAAGGTTATCAATTTCAAACTGGTACAACAATGCGTTTACAAGCTCTATGGAATTTTGATGAACATGCTGCCTGATATTTATATAAAGCTCGATTTCTTGTTTTAAAAGTTCAAGCTCCGCTTTTTTGAGATCGCCCGTTGAAGAGTATATTTCCTGAAGGCCGGCGAAAGATGTATCATGCAGTATGGCCAGCGCAGCATCAAGGGACGAAGCTTTGACCAACCGGTCGAATATATCGTCAGGTAGGATTTTGCTTATCCGTGCACGCAGCTTTGCGTTGATAAATGAATATTTTGATAATGAACTGACCATTACCTTTTGTCCTTATCATACTCCGAGGTCAGTATAATATTGCAGATGTTGTCAACAAGACCGTCTATTGTATCTTTATTATTGTTAAGTATCGTTTCTTTTTCGCGGTCGGCCTGTTGTAACTTTTCCTGCCTGATATGCTCGGCTTCTTTTTTAGCATTCTCAACGGCGGTCTGTACTATTTCCCGTGCTTTCTGTTTTGCATCGTTTATTTTTTCTGAATTCTCTTTTTCGACGGACTGCCTTATTTCGGAGGCTTTAGTTTTAGCTTGCTTGAGAATTTCATTGACTTTCTGTTCAGCCTTGAAGACATCTTCAATTATCTGTTTCATAATAACCAAATCCCAAACAGTATAAATATGATATTACTAAATTATTTCATTAATTTATACAATAGCATAGTACTATCCCCTCAGTGGCGCCCCCTTCTTTATACCACAGGGCATATAGTACTACCTGCTGTGCAGTAGAGGGTGATTATAATACCTCCGCTGGTAATTACAATATATTAAAATCTCGTAATTACTATTTTTAAGACGGCATGAGACTTCAGAAAACGTTCACAAGACAAAAGCAATGAATCGGGGCGACAGGACTCGAACCTGCGACCTCTTGACCCCCAGTCAAGCGCGCTAGCCAAACTGCGCCACGCCCCGAGCAATATCATTTTACTTTATAACGGCCGTCCCGACAAAACCTTTATTTACCAACAAAATCACCGCCTTTATTGGGTCGGAATATCTAAAAAAAATGGACGGATAGATTACTCCACAGCAAAAACAACCTGTACCGGCTTAGGAGCACCAAGCTCGACACCTCGATTTCCGGGAGAACAGCTACCTATATTAATCATGAATCGACCCGGCTCCAAAACGCTGTTGCCGCTTTCATCAACAATTGA
>CAZMWN010000032.1:0-19434 GCA_964569935.1 uncultured Pirellulales bacterium | reverse complement strand
TTACCACCTTCAATAATTTCAACAGTGCCGTCCAGTCCGTTGCCGGAACTATCCAAAGCGTCACCTTCCATTGCATAATATGCAACCAGACCCTCCGACTCCGGTGGAATCATATATTCGATAGCGTTGAGTAACATCTGCTCACCTGCAGCGGTAAGGTTCCATCCGCCCTGCGGGAAGAGTTCCGCAGAGAGCGAAGCATTTTCCGTACCTGCGCAGAAAAGCAGACGAGGACCGGCCTGAACTACATCAGCGCCCTCGTAAGCCACTATACCGGCAGGCCATTCGGC
The DNA here is from genome assembly GCA_964569935.1 of uncultured Pirellulales bacterium. Lineage (GTDB taxonomy): Bacteria > Planctomycetota > Phycisphaerae > Sedimentisphaerales > Anaerobacaceae > JAFGPS01. The sequence continues at coordinate 19,144 of CAZMWN010000032.1, read as the reverse complement.
TATCACGGTCTCATCGCTGAAACTCTGGCCGATTAGAACACCGTTACCGACATCGGTACCGCCGATGACACAGTTACCCTGATATCCATCGGCAAAGCCTTCAACGAAGACCACTTCCACTAAGCCGTCCTCAAGAGTCACACCATCGAAGATGGGATGATCCGGTAACTCAGTCAGCAAGTAAGTATCCAGAGTTCTATTGACGGTTGTCGAGAGAATCCATTGCAGACGAGAGCTGCGTACATGCCATGCACTCAATGAGAGTATCGGTGACGTTACCGAAGCCCATGCAGCCACTTCATTGGCATCACTGGCGTATCCGCCACTGCTGGCGGTACGACTAATGATAACCAAATCTGCGGCGTTGAGTTCGCCGACATAGTCATTGGCATCGTTCGGGTCCTTGTCGTCGCCGAGAGTCAGCCAACGATCCATCTGCACATCTAGGTTGTAACCTGCGGCTGTTAGCCAGTCGATCCACACCTGGTCGTCCTGTACACCGTCTTCGTCACGATCAACTGTTTCAGTAACCCAGACAATGTTCGCAATAGGTGCTATTTCACCTTCAAGGAGTGAACCACCGGCTGAGTGCTCTCTTGATCTAACGATTAACTGGTTCCCTTCTGCACTGGGCACTACCAGTAACGTAATAATTCCATCCGTATCACTGTTGATGAAATCTGCCAATGCATCGCTTGTATCGGTGGAGAACCTGACTCCTGTTTCACCGGGACCTGTGAAAGTAACCAGGACATCTGTAAGATCGTTCATGTCAAGGGCTGTGGTTACAGTGGTATTAAGCTCCGGAGCCGGGTCGTTCTTAACACCCGGTGCTGTATTCCAGGTCAGCGACTCGACTTCGAGCAGATCCAAATCCTCGATAATACCATAAACATTAACTTCACCATGCTGGTCATGACTGAAATTATTCAGACTAACGTTCGAGACCGGACCTCTGCCCTTGAGAGCCGAGATATCGTAGCTCAGCATGAAAACGTGGCGTCTGTCTGCAACATCCCGCGCTTCCAGGCCTGAGCCGTTGCCGCTTCCGTCTTGTCCATATCGCGGTCCGTTATCAAGAGTGATATCTTCTACAGCTCCCACGCTGAAGGGGACAGCTACTGTGACAGAACTGTCGTATACCAACACAATATCGTTACCCATACCACTAACGTAAGTTAGGTTATAGTAATAATCAACTCCGTCAAAGTTAAGAACCACCGAAGCTCCGTCTTCAGCCGGGATGCCGTTTACTGTGTCAAAAAAATTCGGAGCATCAGCATCTTCCGGGGCATCTACTAAAGTAATATTAGACATGGGAGGTGCAGCAATTGCACTTATAAGCAGATCTGCTGTAGTTTCATCGCCCGATGGATCAATAGAAACACTACCTGCAAGAACAATCGGACTGACACCATCGGTATCAACCTGGAATTCGATAGTACCAGAAGCACCGGCGCGATCTCCGACAATAAGGTTATTCATCAGAATTGTCGGGGCCGTACCGATTATTGTGAGTTTACCTTTGCCTGCTCTGGCTCCGACAATCAAATCACCGGCACTATTTTCTGCATATGTTAAGGTTCCACCGCTGATAGTATAATTACCATCGGAATCTCCCTGATCTCCTATACCGAGCTTGGCATCATCTCTGCCATTCTGGAGTTGTACAAGCCCTCCTGTTTGCTCTACGTAACCAGCGTTGCTTGCACCTACACGCATCCAGCCGGCACCAAGCAGTTCTGCTCCTTCTTCAATTATCAATGTTGCTCCCTCATACACTCTCATCCTCCGGCCAATTCCCCAATCTCCAGTGCTTGTGTCCAGCGTGCAGATGGTGTCTTCACCGCGAACCTTAACTTCTTCCTCTCCGCTTGGCACACGTTCTGCGCTCCAGGTGTTGGGATCCGCCCAATTGCCTATACCTCTAAAGTCATTGGAAGCGAATACACCGCTACTCAAAAAACACACCAATAACAAAACCATACTTAACCTTCTCATCTTCTATCTCCTTTCTTAAAATTTAGTAGAAATGTAGTTGTTAAATGTATAGGGATTCTATGGATGTATTGGCCAATGCACCTAATATATCAAAACCCTACCTTTCTTTCTTGTGCTTATAGATTATTTTAGCATAGAAAAGCATGGAAGAAAAGGAAAATTCACTAATAAAACCGATTTTTGCATTAAAAAAAGCAGAAAGAATAGAGGTTTTATTCTAATAAAAGCAGCAGATTATAACTCCATTGAGCGAGTTAATGCGTGAGAATTCACTGTATTGAAATGACATATATGTCTTATTAGAGCAGATTTTCTTTTTGAGAAGAGTTTTTATAAATATCTTACAATATGATAAGCCCAATCACCCATAGCAACCATACTCAGTTCAATAGAGCAAATATCAAAAAAACAACGTTTTTCCAATAGTTTTGGTGTTTTATAATGTATAGGTACACCAAAAAGAGAGAGAAACAGACAAAAAATAACAATCAACAGCATATGAAGTTCTTCTGCATTTTTTTCGGATTTTCACGGAAAAATGGAGTTTTTTCTCTAATCTCTTTTCATTCGTTACATATATTATTAGAAGTATATGCCTGATAAAGGCAATCCAACATTATTGGTACGTATTTTCGACAATGACTGACGAGCCACAACAGGGTGATATAACAGACCGTAGGGGTGATGATTCGGTGCGCGATTTTGTACGCCTTTACTCATCTAACGCGCGTCGTATCTATGGGTATATTCTCTGTTTTGTTCCGAATTGGTCGGATGCAGAAGATTTACTGCAGGATACGGCCTCAATCATGTGGACTAAGTTTGCGGAATTCACACCGGGAACAGATTTCACTCGTTGGGCATGTCGTATTGCTCGCTTTACAATAGCCAATCACTATCGCAAGAGGAAAAATCAACTCAGTGAAATCCATCTGAATACGGAACTCATGGAATCCATTGTGCAAGCAGCGGAATCTATAGATCTGCTTTATCGGGAAGATTGGATAGATGCACTTCAACAGTGCCTGGTCAAGCTCAGGGAAAGGGATCAAAAACTCATTCGCTGGCGCTATGAAGCTGGTTCTTCTATTCGTAATATTGCCAAGGTCATTGGACGCAGCATAGACGCAGTGTACAAATCACTAAGTCGGATTCATTACCAGTTGCTTTGCTGCATCGAACAAAAGCTCAGAATGGAGGACTTTTAATGGAAGCCTCTACTAAAGACATAATGGAATTATTTGGCCTACTCAATAAAACGCTCGATGGAGACTTGGATCAGGCACAAAAAGTACGCCTGGAACAGATGCTTTTGAGAAATCCATCACTACATTCCTACTACGTAAAATTTTTCCTGCTGAGTTCCGAATTGCGCGCCTGTTTGTCCGTCCCTCCAGTGAAATTTTCAGGTCACGATGTGGACAGGGATATAATCGGTATGGATAAAGCCTCCCAAAAGGTTTTAGCAAATATGTTTGAAGGTGAAAATATCGAGTTTGATCAAGAACGTATTAATGAAATACGGCAGCATGCCGAGCATCAACTCCAGGCCTTTTTAGATGAGCAAGAACGCCAACGCATTGAGCAGCAACGGCAACAACTCCGGCCTAATCGACGTTTTAACCTGGATTTCACTGCGGTTATGAAAAAAACCGAGACTTTAGTCTCCTTTGCGGGCAAGGGTATCGTTATTTTAGCCGCAGGCATTATCATAATGCTGGTCGTTATGAGTTTAGTCAACCAATACCAATTACACCGAGTTGTTGCTACTCTGGGGGACAGTGTTCATGCCAGATGGATTGAATCTCCGGAAACAATTGAGCTACGTCCCGGGACCATGAACCTCGAACAAGGATTTGCAGAAATAGTATTTACTAAGGGAGCAAGGGTTATTGTGCAAGCCCCATGTAATTTCACGCTATGCTCACCATCAAAGATGTCTGTTGAAGAGGGGATTGTTATCGCCAAGGTACCCAAACAGGCTATTGGTTTTACAATTGACACGCAAAATTCTTCCATTAAAGACTTTGGTACTGAGTTTGGTGTCATGGTGGATTCGCAGGCACGGACAGAGATACATGTATTTGACGGCCTCATTCAACTCCGTTCGTCCGGACAAGGACGTTCAGGCCGGAATCAATGGGAGCTAACACGCGGTCGGACAGCTATCGTGGACAATAGCGGCAATCTTGAGATTGGCAGTGTACAGGATCGACCGCGTCTTTTTGTACACGATTTACCAGATGCAAACCAACTGGGTATACCTGGTCAATGCCTGGACATGGCGGATATTGTAGGTGGCGGCAACGGACTTGGCACAGGGAAATTGGGGTATGGACTTCATCCGCAAACCGGCGTACGTGTTGCGGAACAGTCAGTGGTATTTGGCCGAACCAGCGGGTATGTAGAAACACCGTATTGTGAGTTTATCGATGGTGTTTTTATCCCAGATGGTGAGAATGAAGAGTCTATTACTATCAGTTCGACCGGATTGCAGTTTCCCGGTTGTCCGGATACTTCCGGCATCTGTGCTCATACTATTCGAGATGGTATCCGATTCCAACATGAACAGTCTACTACTCATTTGGGTCGAATACGCGGACAAACTTACGGGATCCCCGGGCATCCGGCTATTAGTATGCACGCGAACGCAGGTATTACCTTTGATTTGGACAAAATCCGTTCGATTCACAGCAGCAGCAGGATTGTGCGGTTTCGCTCATTATGTGGAGTATCTGAGACCGTGGCTGAGTATAGTGACGGGTACTGGAAATCACAACGCATTAAAGTGGGTTTCTGGGTATTTGTTGACGGTCAGCTACGATTATCCAGAGAACTTATAGCAGTTCCAGCGCAGTGCGCTGAGATTGATATCCCGCTGTTGGATACAGACCGCTTCCTGACACTAATTACGACCGAGTGCAATCCGGATCGCTCTTTTGCATGGGCTCTTTTTGCTGAGCCGATTTTGGAATTGAAATCCAGGCAGGAAAGTAATTTGGGCATTGAACCATTACAATCGGAGGCCGGATATGGTTTATAGTGGTCGGCCGATCAAACAAATAATAGATTTTGGGTGAACTTAATTAAACGAATCAATAAAAACAAGTTATTACGAAAAGGAGGACAATTATGAAAGAAACAAAATTAATTTTCCTGGTAGTGCTTTGTCTGTTGGGCAATACAGCCGTCTCTCAGGCGGCCATTGTTGGTCCGTATCGTGTTGATGATTTTACCTCTCATCTATGGCATTTCGATGCGCTAACCATAAATAACACCGTTGATGATGAGATGGCAACGGACGCTATACCACTTACCCTTGAAGGGACGGCGACAATAGACGCGGCCTCGGCAACCGGTTTTGGATCTGCACTACAGGCAGGTAATGGAGCTTATGCCAGTGGAGGTATTCAACCTATCACACAGTTTACCTTTTCTGATTATAGTGGGGCCTTTACGTTTGAGGCCATCATCCGTCCGAACGTCGACCCCTTGGCTCCCCCTAACCATATGCAGATTCTTTGTGGCGACCGAGAAGGCGGACTGGATGTTCGGTCGTGGCAGCTTCGTATTAATACCGATGGCCAGTTAGAATTAGTTTTACTGGCCGGCGGAGTCCAGAATCTTGCGGCTTCGCTTCCATCCAGCGGACCAAACACAGCTTTACAGGGTCAATGGTACCATGTTGCGGTGACCTATACGGGCGCCGAAGGATTCGATGGAAACTTGAAAATGTACTGGACTTTACTCGATGAGAACAGAACCGAGGCAAGTCTGCTGGCAGAATTCAATATGCAGGCCGACTTGGGAGGCGAACCGCTCTTTATCGTTGGAACCAGTGGTCGCAATCCAGCGGGTGAGGGATTTCAAGGTCTGATTGACGAGGTTCGCATCAGTACCCTGGATCGTTATCCCAATGAGATGCAGTTCGTCAGCCGTACACACGTTGGTCCGTATGAAGCAGATGGTCAAACATTACACCTGTGGCATTTTGATGAAGCAGCAGGTAGTGGTACCGTGGTTGACGATACGACGTACACTCCCATGAATTTAACCATAAATGGAGCCACTTTAGGTATTCCATCCTATGATAGTTTTGGAACAGCAATGCAAACAGATAGTAATTCATACGCCACCGCTGATATTCAATCCATAGAGGCATTCACTGGCTCTAATGGAGCATTCACATTCGAGGCGATTATTCAACCGGATGTTGATCCCTTAGCACCCTTGAATCACATGAATATCATTTGTGGTGAGAATGGTGGCGGACTGGATGTCCGGTCGTGGCAATTTCGTATCAATACTCAGGGTTTGGTTGAGTTCATTTTATTGAATGGTGGTGTTCAAAGTCTCACTGCTCCTCTTCCGTCGAGCGGCCCTAATACTGCTGTCCGGGGGCAATGGTACCATATAGCCGCAACCTATAATGGAAATGAAGGTACGAATGGTAATCTAAAGCTCTATTGGACATTGATCGACAAAGGCAAGACAGAGGCTGCCCTCCTGGCGGAATTCAATATGCAGGCCGACTTAGGAGGTCAACCAATATTTACTATAGGAAGCAGTGGTCGCAATCCGGTTGGTGAGTACTTCAGAGGCTTGATTGATGAAGTCCGTATTAGCAGCCTGGACCGCTTACCAGACGAGATGCTCTTTACCAGTGAGGGATCGGTCCTTGCACCCGTATTTTCTGTTCAACCGTCCGATCAATTAGTCGGATTAGGAGAAACCTTGAAACTTCAGGCCTTGGTCTCCGGAGCGCTTCCCATGACCTTTCAGTGGCAGTTCAATGACGTAAACTTGCCGGGTGAGGTCAGCGATACATTGCTTATCCCCAATGTCGCTTTTGAAGACGAGGGTGAGTATCGAGTGATTGCCACTAATGAGCATGGTAGTGCCATAAGTGAAGCTGCCTATGTAACTGTAGGAGCCACATTCTCTGAGCTATTCAATACTGGTGTTGATGACGCTGGTGCCCCATTGTCCGCTGAGTTGGTGGACTCGCACTATTTCCTCATTGACAGTAACGATCTTACCAATCTTGGTCCAGATACATACGTTATGATTGACGACCGTGATTGGCCACCCTTCCCAACGTTTGTAATTAATTCGGAGAGTTCAAAATGGATAGGTCCGACTCTGGATTTAGCAGTCAGTCCCACCGGACAATATAGGTATCAAACCTCCTTTGTCCTTGACTCAGTGGATCCAAACACAGCCGTATTAGAGGGAAAATGGACAATGAATACTCAGGGTGTGGACATTTTACTCAATGGACAGTCAATGGGTATTCCAAGCACCAACCCAGATGCGTACAGAGGATTTGATGACTTCACGATCACTGATGGATTCGTGCAGGGTTTGAATACGCTTGATTTTATCACTGAACATACGGCAGAAGACAACTGGATTACAATCCACGGCTTCCGTGTTGAAATGCGAGGTGTTGGTGAGGCTTTACCGGCCGGTCCACCGGAGATTCTCACCCAGCCGCGAAGCCAAACTGTGCGTAACGGTGGCAAAACCACTTTGTCAGTTGTAGCTTTGGGAAGACCACCTCTGACTTATCAATGGTTATTCGATGGGAATCCAATTGACGATCCCAATGCAGCCAAACGTGTACTAAATCTGGATCCTGTAAGTAATGATTCCACCGGTTCCTACTCAGTAGTAGTGACTAATGATTCTGACTCGGTAACCAGCGAGATTGCGGAAGTAACGGTAATAGAGGAAAATCAACCTCCTGTAGCTGACCCCTATCAGGTAACGACCACTAAAGACCAGCCGGTTGTAATCTCGGTCTCGAATTTGCTCTGGAATGCAGGCGATCCTGATGGCGACTGGCTCAGCTTGTACTCTATTGACGCAACCAGCAGCAATGGTGGGACTATCTTTGATCCTGGCGGAGCGTGGTTTACATATACACCCCCGAGTGGCTTTACGGGATTGGATACATTCACATACCTCATTAAGGATCAGTTTGGTGCCGAGCTGACGGGTGAAATTGAAGTTGAAGTAGTCGAATAGGTTTTAGTGACAAACAACAGAGGTATTCATCTGTTGTTTAATTGAATAGAGAGTCAAAACAGACAGCCGGTTGATAAAACCATCCGGCTGTCTGTGATTTTTCTATATCATGACCGGGACAAGTAGGATTCCGGCTATGGTGTTCCGAATTCTATATATTGAAGTTGAATGTTAGCATTCTATTTCCTCAATATATCCATCTTCCGGGCTGCGTTCTTGTTTCTGGTCCATTTTATATATCCGCTCAATTATTTGCCACTTTTCACCGGCGGAAGCATTGCTATGTGTTTTTTGGAACCTCGAAACCAGAGCTTCCCATTCTGCCTGACGAGGCAAAGTTGCCAATTCGGCCATGGCTTTGTCGTGATTGAAATCTGCTTTAGTGTCCATAATCATAAACAAAGTAGTACCTGCAATGTAAATCTCCATGTCTATAATACCGACCTTTTTCATACCGGATGTAACCTCAGGCCAGGCGGCCCCCATAGCATGAAGCTTCTTGTAATCTTTGATCAGTGCCGGGTCATCTTTGAGTTCCATACACTTACAGTATCTTTTGAATATAGCTTTCATATGAACCTCTCAATAAAACACAGATATAACGGACTTCGTATACACATGTTGACGGATTTGGATCCGGGTCCTGGTTTTCCAATTAATGCGCGACACATTTTACTTCTTTCGCTAAAATCCACGTAACACGGTGCTTAGCCTTTTTGGTAGCCCGGTTTTGGGCAGGCGTTTCAAATTTGAGGCCGTGCTCTTGATAGTACTTTCGCTTCTCCGGCTTGTCGCCGTCCTCGTTCAACGCATGTATATCCGGCTTTATAAAATTATTGTGGGCAAATATCAAATCCTGGCGCTCACAATAAAAAAGCATGATAAAATATTCCGGCGTTCGGTTCTTTTTAATTACCGGCTTCCAAATTCTCAATGCTGCGTTTGAAATCGTCCAGCTCTTTTTCATATTTTTCAAGGACTTGTGACCAATGAAAATTAGCCGTTACACCATTTTCGGCACCGGGATATGGAATCTTACGCTGGGATGTTTGCATGCTTTGAGCAAAAGTGTAAGTCTCACGAGTTAATTCTGTAAGTTTCCTGTAGTGATTTAGACTTTCTTCCAGGTATTTTGCAGCTTGTTTCATATCCTGAATGTCTTTACTGAAATTATACCTCAACACACAAATCGCCGCATTTGCTTTAGCAGCATAGTTTTCGCTCATGGCGCGAATACAATGGATATCATTATAAAGACGGTTAAACTCTTCTTTATTTTCTGTCACCAGTGGTTTGGCTGCTTCGATTTCTTGAACTGCTTTCTGTGAGTACTCCAATACTTCTCGAATAATCTGTGGGGGAGTTTCACCTATGTGGGGCTCTTGTTTCCATTGTTTTTCAACATATTCCTGCAACCGTTCTCCCGGGGGAGATTGTGACAACCATAAATCTTGGAAGGGCTTATAAGGTCCCGGATTTACCAGTTGGTCCAATGTCATACCCAGAGATAAAGTTTGTCTGTTTCCCTCAGTTATACCGAAACGGCGTATGAGCCGCGGGGCACATTCTCCGGCATTGTTATGGGCATCCAGAATTTTTTCAGCAGCTTGTTTATTGCCATACATATCGACAAGGCGGTTCACCCAGTACTCCCGCTCCTGTTGTTCATTACGATCCGGATTCCAGGCATACCGGGCCCAGGCCTCGAACCATATCCAGTCCCGCTGGTATTGTTTTAGCTTCGGCTCGGTATTGTCCGGAGAATATGGCCAGTTCCAATAACACAAAGGATAAAGATGAAGTCCCTGAGCACCGAGACGGGTCTGCATTGCTTGAACACATTTTTGGATAAATCGTTGTGCTCCATATCGGAAAGGTTCAAGGTTCGCTAAAATATGGACATTAGCCATATGCCTGGAACCTAAACGGCTCATATTAAGGTGGACCTGCTGCCAGGGACCACGAGGCTCCCGTGTGGTTAGTGACTCGCCATTATATTTGGCCATGGTATAAAGATTTTTATAAATCGGCAGGGCGGCTTGCATAACAGCGTTGGGATCTGTTGCGTGGGCACGCAATACGATAGGGGGCTCTTCCGACACTCCTAATGCATTCAGGCCGTCTTTCACTCCGGGAATAATCACTTTAGTAAACCATTCCACCTGATTTTCCTTTCCCCTTAATGCTTCACCCAGGCAGACCAGCAGGCCTACGTTTGGGTACTTCTGCACAAAAGCGGCGATTGATTTACGATTATAATCGGCCACAAGTGGCGTCGATTGTCTATGCTGGGTACTAATGCCGTGCTTCTTAGCAAAAGGTTTGGATACAAAAATATTGTAAAACATCTGAATAATCCAGATGCCCCGTTTGTCTGCTTCACGGGTCAGGTACTCGAACATTTCAACATTCTTGTCATAAACATCTTCAGAAACTTCCAGGGCATAGGGATAATCTTCGAGCTTTACCAGGGAAGCAAAAGGATGGCCGTTCCATAAATACAAGGTATTCATCCGGTTTTCAACCATCAAATCCAGGTATTCCCGCCAGAATTCTTTGTCATAAAAGAAGGGGAAATTATCGGGTGTATAGGGATATTCGTAAACTTTGCGTCCGGGTAAAAGTCGGGTCTTTTGCATTCCGATGCACGTACCCCGAAGTACCATTGCTGGTTTATCAATAAAACGGAAATCTTTAGACAAAGCACCGGCCTTTTTGATCCGGTCCGCCAGCTCTAAACATCCATATAACGTACCGCTGTCGTCACCACCTGCAATTATAGTGACATCGTTTTTAGATTCTATGATAAATCCTTCGCTTCCGATCTCAATGCTCATGAGATCGCCGAAATCGGATTGGATCATTAAATCGATAAAAGGACTTTTATGCAGTGTGCCGATAACAACCAAAGGTCTGCTTTGAGATACTGAAACTGCTTCTGTAATTTCAACCTCATATCCTGTGTTGCTGAGTGCGGAATTGAGTCTATCAACACCATAGTGTACTCGGGGCACAACTTCTGGAGATATGACAACGAATATTTTTTCGCCGCAATAAGCAGAAGTCACCGTCATGAGCAGAAATGATACAATAAGACAAAGTCTCTTCATTATACGCCTTTCTGAAGTTGGATTTTCACCTCGATTCGTTCAAGTGAAGTTGAATGAGTTGCAAGTTTGCCGTTAATAAAGACAGATAATCCCCGGCCTTGCTTATATTTTTCGCCGGTTTGGTCCCAGATGATTGTTATTTTTTTGTTATGATAATTAACATTATCCAATGCAAACCATTCCCATGTATCAGCAGGAACAAGCGGATGAACTACAATCACATCATCATCCCGGGGACAAAGGCCGATTAAGCCGAATATGACCAGGTCGTAAAAACAGGAATGGTTATAATACCGGCTTCGCGGATTGTCACCCTTGAGCCAGGCGCCGGTCTTTTCATCTTGATATTCGCCTATATACGGCCTGCCATTTTTTTGGTGTGCCTTTGCATAGGTCAGCAACGCGTTAAAATAATCCTTTGATGACACAGTAGATTGATTGTAATTTCGCAATAAGTTTGCCATTCCTACGAGTGTTTGAGTTGTCGCGAACGGCCAAACGGCACCATCCCATTCACAAGTGCCTACACCATGCGACCTGAACTGTGGGTGTCGCCTTTCGGCGGTGGTCAATCCATACGGGGCCTTAAAACCATAGGGATCAAGCACTTGTCTCCAGGCTTGCTCAAAATCCGGGCCGGGAAGATTAAAATACCACGGGATAAATCCAATCTCCTCACGGGCGTCGGAAAGTGCTCCGTTTTCAAAACGAACCTTGAAGAATTCAGTATCATTATCCCAAAGTTCTTTTTGTACGAGGTCTTTTAGCTCAATGGCCTTCTTTCGAAACTTCTCAGAAAGTCCTATCTTGCCTGCCATTTCGGCGATTTTTGAAATGGCCTGTGCATTTCCGTACATGTAGCTGTTAATGGTAGGGCGGGCATTTTTCGCTTTTCTCGAACCACTGATCGATTCTTCCATACCGTCGCGAACATCATATTGCCAGAACATACCATCATCCAGAAGTTTCTCCTCTTCCCACTTCTGATAATCATCCACCAAATCAGGTAATAGTTCGAGAAGAAACTCCCTATCGTGATTGACAAGGTATCTGTTATACAAAGCATCTGCAATCCAACTGCTGAATTTATGAAAATGAGGTTGGGGCTCACCATTGTGTCTACGAAACCAGAACAGGATATACTCGTTCAAATACTGTTGATTTCTCAGCCAGCGCCCTTCATATATATGGTGACCGAGTGCACAACTGATCGTATTATGGATACCGGCGTGACCTACCGGTGTGATAAATTCAGTGAGAACAAATCCATCAGGAGTTTTTTTGATATGCTTGCGGAATGTCCACCAGCGATAGTAATATATCTGTTCGAAATCTTTGTCAGGGCACTCGAATAACGGAATGTTATCCTTTATCCATGACCATGATTCAGCATTAGGTATAAAGTTAATGACATCTTCATCTTCTATACTGTTGAAATAGTCAACGTAATGCTTAAAATCATCCGGATTTAATACCGGCTGATTTTGCGTGTTTGTCATGAGACGGGTTAAAGGTGTTGCTCTGAAATCTTTGATATAATAAACCGTCTCTTTGATTTTCTCATCTGCGTCCGGTTCATCCCAGCCCGGCTTAAAATCATCTCCACTTTTATATTCCTGCACATCGTCAGTCAATCGATACTGCCCGGTTCGAAAGATAATTCTCTCCGGCTCTCCCGTTGTGTACGAAAAGACTCCATCTTCGATAATCGTTTTCTGATCCAAACTAATGGAAAACTGTCGCTTTGTTGTGTCCAAATTAATCTCAAAAGCATACCATTTCCCAGCCTCCAGTATAGTAACCAATGAATAATTATCTATTCCATTCTTTACAAGATACTCTCGACTCACATCAATCCGAGTTTGTACCAACCTGTCACCTTTAGCTGTGACTACCTCAATATCAAGAAGTTCGGAAGAAGACTTGATATACAAATTGAAAGACAACGTTTGCTGATCGGTCTTATGAAATACCCGCACCGCCTTGGCGTAATCATAAGGATCGAAATCCTTCAGCATTATGCTTTTTTCGGTCTCACTCGGGAAATCCACAACCTCAATGGGACACCACTGAGGGCAGTATATATTCCAGTCTTTAATGACGCCGCCTGTTTCCATATCGCTAAAATTATCCCGGATGAGACCATCCACCTCCCAACGTACCGGAACCGGTATTCTTGAAATCCAGATATCTTCTTTGCTGACCGAATAGACGGCCCACAAATCATTGCCGGGCGGATTGCCGTTTCCCTCTATAATTCCGCGTACATATTGCGGACCCGGCCGTTTTTCGCGTCCCCAAAAACGCTTTGGTGGCACTTCGCTATGAACATTGACAAGTTTATCAAACAAAATACTGTTATTACTTGTGGTAATGGATAAAGGGTGTCGTGCGGCACTATCTGTCGGATTATATACTAAGGCAAACTGACCGTTGCCTAATTTTTGTGCCCAGATTTTTGCTCCGCTGTAAGTGAGTGTATTGCAACGAACCGGTTGTGACCATGTTTGGCCGTTATCTTTAGTTATTGTCACCCAGCGACCCTTGAAAAAACCAACCACAGCACCATCGGGCCGAGTGTAAAAACAGAACGCTTTACCGGGCTTTTTTTCACCACGCTCGACTATCCAGGGAACTCGATAGAAATCATCTTTATCTTTTGTGAAATAGTCCTCCTCCCACCATTGCATTCTCCGGATTTTATCTGAAAGAAATGCGTCGCAGGCTTCAACAAATTCTTCATCAGGGCAGGACGTGTAAAGCGGATATTTTACTTTGCCTTTCCAGTTATCATTAACGCGTATAAAATAAACCGGGCCGAATGAGTTATCCTTGTAAATCTCTCGCACAACGCGACCGACACCATATCCATTGTTTGCCCCGTAATAGGCCATCGTTAAAAATCGGCCGTTTGGGGCGACATAAAAACCCATTCTCTGGTGCATATGTTTTAGATTTATAGAAGCATCATCATTGGCCGTGAAATAGATTGGGAAAAGGACCTGAGGCTTTTTCCAGTTCTTGCCGTCAACAGAGCGTGACAACATTGTCACACCGGGTGGAATGTGCTCGCCGGTCGGATTGGACAAATACTGGCAATAGAATTGACCATTAAAATACGCCAGCATAGGAGCATGATTGTACGTCCATCCGAGTCCATCCGACCACTCCGGATGTGTGCGGTTCGCCCGCATGATTTGATAATTCTGGACACCGATAGCTGCCTGCATCTGTCCATCGTGGTAGCCGTTTTTGTAATCACTATTCGATGTGTTCATTTTGCCGATATACCGGATCGGTTCTTCTTCCTGTCCAGCGTCGGCTAAAAGAAACACTGGAAGCAGGGTGGTATAAAGAATTGAATATACAAACTGATGCCTGCTTTTTATCATTCTTCACTCCTGAATCGGTTAATTCTTCTAACAAAACCTGTTAAGGCACAATCCACTATCCTGTTGTTCATATCGTTTACAGCGTACATTGGAGTACAAAATCGTACATTGAGACTAAATTATCTACCCGGAAAAATCAAGGAATTCCCCCAGCAGGTCAACCTAAGCCGGACGAATAATTACTTTACAGTGTGATTCCTTGAAATGTGAAGATAATTGATTCTATGGATATATTGAAAAATTATGTGAACTACGGAAACACGCCGGCGTAGGAAGTCTAACAGCGAAAATTTTGTCGAAAGGAGCTGATTATGAACAAGACAATTATAACAGTAGCGGTAGCGGCAGTTCTGGTGGCATCGATGCTTTTTGCTGCGGATGAAAAGCCCGCGAAGGCGCCGGACTTTACGCTGAAAAATTATGAAGGCAAAGAAGTTAAGCTGGCCGATTATAGAGGCAAGATTGTGGTGCTCGAATGGTTCAATTATGAGTGTCCTTTCGTGAGATACCATTACGAAAAGGCATCGACGATGAAGCAACTTGCCGCCAAGTACAAAGATAAAAACGTCGTATGGTTTGCGATAAACAGCACAAGTCATCAGGAAACAGCCAAAAACAAGGAATATGCTGAGAAAAACAAGATTTTATTTCCAATACTTGATGACCGTTCGGGCAAAGTCGGCAGGGCTTACCACGCTACAAATACGCCGCAGATATTCATCATAGATCCTGTAGGCAACATCGCCTATAGCGGAGCAATTGACAACGCACCGCTGGGACAAGTTCCTGAAAACGAGAAGTTGGTCAACTATGTGGATATGGCCCTTGAAGAGCTTACTCCGAAGAAGGTGAGCATAGAGAAAACAAAGCCATACGGATGTACGGTTAAGTACAGGCAGTAAGACAGATACTATGTTTGATAAATCCTTGAAGAAGGTATTGTCGGCACAATCCATGATTTAGAATGGATGTTCTTGTTAGGTGAAGACCTTAATTTTATAAGGCTGAATATTTGGACTTTTGGTCTCTCGTCTATTGTTCGTATTCTGTCCGGATTTAATGTATTACGCTGGTGGTTCTGTCATCCATCTTCTGTCTCTTATTCAATCCGGCGTATCCGCAAAGCCATATAAGGCCTGCCTGGTAATTCGACAATCGATTTGTTTTTATCAATATATTCGTAACGGTCGAGTTGTTCCACTTCAAATACATGTTCAACAGGGATTATTTTCATATTCCAGGTGTCGATCAAATCAACTTTAAATTGCATTCCGGGTTTTAGGGCTTCATCCGGCAATCTGAAATCCCATTGTTTGACCTTTTCCCTGCCAAAATAAACCAGGTAATATTCTCCATATTTTCCTGCCATATTCGTGACGTAGTATTGATCTATCGGATTCAATCCGCCCTCCGGGCCATCCTCGACAATTTTCCTTAGAAAAGCGATTCTCACCGGACTTTCTCTTACAAGCTCACCACCGGTAGAAATCCAGCCGTCGCCGTATGGTTGTCCCCTTGATGTTTCTCCATGTGTGGCGTAAGCACCGCCAATATATGCGGTCCAGAATCGATAAACCATTTCCTCTCCAGATAGCTGTCCCCAACGTTTATTAATATTACCTTCGTAATTGATTTCATCGTGCACAACCGGCTTACGATAGATATCTCTTAGCATTGGGGATATACCAAATGAGCGCACGGCCATATAATATTGCAGGCTGACATGCGTCACCCACGGTTTTGTATAATTATAAATCCGTCCGGCGTTATGGATGGAACGCAAATGCTGGTAAGGATCCTTCGCCTGTACAATTTGAAACAAACGGTCCCAGTCGGCATCGGTCAAATTCTTCATAAAACTGTTTTCATTGGCAAGAGACCACCAGATATTCCGGAAGGCGGCGAAACGAGCAACGACATAACGTACAAAGCGGTCGTTTGTTTCTGCATCCATCATATCGAATCCCCACTTCCCATGATCGTACGGTCGAAACAGTATAAGGTCCGCCTCGGTGCCTATGTCCCGAAGTTGCAGCACATATTTTTCCAGCTCTTGGAAATAAACAGGATTAAATCTGGAGAAGTCCCAGTTTTCTTTTGATGTACCTACAAACGGGAAACAATCCAAAGCATCCGGTCCTTTGACGTATTCCTGCCGCCATGGCGGAACTGCAAGAAAGCGAGCCTTATTAAAAGGTGAATTGATTAAGTTTTGGATGGTCTGCTGTTTCTTTTCTTTTAATTGAAACGGCCATTCGTAAATTGTCGTGCCGAACAAAAAGAATGGCGTCCCGTCTTCATAAGCGAAATGATATTGATTTCTCACCCGCACAGGACCATGATTGTCTGTTGAGGGGACAGTGCATTCAAACTGACCTGTCTTACCATTTAGCGCATCGTTATTGCTCTTGGTTCTATAAGTCCAAATACCTTCGGTATCAGGCATGAAGCGGATTTTATAGATTCCGTCACCGTCATAAAAACCTTCCGGCTCATAAGTTCGGTCACTATTTTGAAATACGGCGCTAAACTCAATGCCAACGAATGGATTATCTGCTGTTGGCCCGGGCAGAGATATTTCATAAAAATCCCATTTTTCGACTGTATTCGACAAGCTCATCACAGGTTTGCTTTCCTGTGTTTGTGATAAATTGCACAATAATAAAACAACAGATGCGATTAGAGTTAACTTATTCATGAAAATTCCCCTTATATTTGAATATATCCTTAGTGCTTCATATCATATAAATCGAATACTTAATTTATAAATTGATTCTCACGTATGTTCAAATGGAACTTTGGAAATATTTTTATTTCCGAATCGCCTCATTCGAGGTCGGGAATGTATATAGTGTTCAGTTTGGTAAGCGGGAATTAGAAAACCAAACAATATGGAGAACTGAAAACAGCCAATTGAAAATCCAATGGTTTAAGATAAATCATCGGCTATAATGGTTGGTCCGGCAAAGGAAGCGGGGCGATGCGTTTAGAGCCGTCACCGTTTGTGCCATAATCGAAGCCAAGTTTGGTAAGCAATAGACCGGAATTATTCTGGTAGCCAAGTAATCTATTGTGTTCAGCTTCAAGAGCCGTCATATCTTGTCCTTCAATGGCCTTTTTTATAGTGGATTGTGGTTGGCCCAGAAGTTTGCTGATGCACTTTTCTTCCGTTTCAACAAGGACTGTAGTCAAATGTTGCTTCTGTGTATCATTCAGGTTTTTACCCTTTATATACCGTTGTATAGCAAAAGAATACAGCTGTGCAAATCGCCGGGCAAAATCGGGATTGTTCATACCTGTAGTTTTCCTGCCTGTAGCAGATACCGAAGATGTAGTTATTTTACTGTCGAGCAATTTTAGAATAATACTATCCAAACGTTCGTGTTTCACCGTCCAGTCAGCGTATCTTTTGATTCGTAAATCGGCTATTTGAAGAAGCAATTCCTCCACCTGTGGAATGTTCAAACCGACTGCAAATCTGGCTATCAAAGCCAATATCTCAGGATTACTGCTGTCAACTATTTCTTGTAGCTGTTCAGTAATTTTCTGAGCCAGCTTCCGATTTGATGTAGTATCGGAATTTAACTGATTTAAAATGCCGGTATTAGTAACAGATTGAACCGCCCAATAGCGAACGGCCATATTCTCATCTTTGAGCTTTTCCATAGCCAAATCTACAAGGCGCAGGTCCTGCAGACCGTCTATCAGAATAAGCAAGTTTATTATAACTCGTGTTTGTCTTTTCTGTGGTCTTAATATCAGGGCCTGTTGAAAACCCTCAGATATGTATTTATGGGCGGACTGGGAAAATTGATTTGTGTATTGGTTTTGAGTATCTTGATTGCTCTTCTGCCTGCTCAGGATAACAGTTCGAAGTTTTGCAATTGAGGTAAAATCTCTTGTCCTAAGGATGGCTCCCACCGAGTCGGCTAAAAAATCATCGATGACTTTTCGGTCCTGGTCATTTAACACAATCTTATCACGTACTCGGTCAATGTCTATTGTGCCGGCAGCCATCAGACTGGAATTTGCCATTGTGACAAGAAATACCATTAGAACGATAAAAAACGCCCGTTTTACCTTCATTTTATAAATACCTTAAGAAACTTCAGATATTGGATCATACAATCCTTATGTTTGAATTTGTTTTCAATATGACGTAGCTTAACTTCTAAACATGCTTTTGTCAAGTGAATTTGGCTCCTGAATGATGGAATAGGAACCTGAGCATGTTTGTTGTTTTCCTTTTAGCTTTTTCACTGTTCTACTGTTCTCCTGTCCCCCGATCCCTAACCCCTGACCCCCGTCTTCTGTCGTCCGTCCTCTGCGGCTAACAAATAATTACTGTCCAATCCGTGTCTAAAAAACAGGTGTTTATTCGTGTTCATTCGTGGTTCCCCTTTTGTGCTTCCTCGTGGCAAAACTCTCCGCGTAATCCGCGGTTACAAGGATAATATTTTTCACTTGACATCTAACATATCTCATCGTACAATACCCACCTAACAGTTTAATAGTGGATTATATGCTGATCTTAGGTGAAAGCTGAAAGGTGACTTGTGCTACGTAGCGTAGGCACTACGCAGAGTAGTAATAGTGAATGGTATTTGGTCG
>CAZMWN010000031.1:0-19892 GCA_964569935.1 uncultured Pirellulales bacterium | reverse complement strand
ACGACAATGCCTTGTGTCCGATGGGCTCCGATTGGTTCGGGACCTTTCACGGTTCAAAAGGTAGTGGTCTCAACAGTGGCACAACCAATGCCGTTTTTGTCGACTGCCACGTGAGCGAGGTCAAATCCGCTCTGGATGCAGACGGCAATTTGGTCGATGAAGAGTTTGGCAGTTTCGAGAAATACGGTTGGCCGCATAAGGACAAAAGACCAACAGGTCATTAATGCAGTTTGGGATTTTCATCAGTTGTTGTATTCACGACTTATCTTACTTTTTCCAAATTAGTTGCTTTCCGCTGCTTCTTATAGGTTTACTCATTGTCGTTCTTTATTTCGTGCATATATCGTCATATCTAACGTGGTGAATGGTTATGTTGCTGTATGTATATTCCGCCGGCAACTACGCGTCGCAGAACATGACGATTCCAACAATTTTCTTTTCTTCATGAACATTCAGTGCTTTCTACACTTTATTCAATCTTCGGTTAATATCTGACATTTACTTAATCTCCGCTTTGTGTGTTTTAACGAGTGGTCTGATTGTCGCTTAGATATGTTCCAGCAGGTTTAACCAGGTAGTGACAATCTGCTCTAAATCCGTGTCGTTTTCTGCTGTGCTCTTTTTGTCGGCATTGCAAGATTTTGGCAGTTTTTGGGCAGTGCCTGTTTTTGGTTTTCCATAACTTCTTTATTCGATAAATGTTTATGATTTTTTGGCGGTAGATTCGAATCCCTCGTCCCAAAAACCTCGACATTGATATAAGACAAGTATTAGCAGATAGTACATTGAATCCGTTATACATTTTAGTTTGTACTTTCTAACAACTTGGGAGAAGACATTGAAGCCGATATGCAAAAACTGGCGTTTTCTCGCCAAAATCAAGTGTGGTAAGTTTTAAAATCATTTCTATAGGGCTGTTGTTCAGACTTGTTCTATACTCGTTGAATAATGGATAGGTCATCTGAGCAGATAGACTTTTTCTTTGATGGGCAAAAATATTCTAGCTTCAGTAACGGGCAAACTAGTGATAATGCCTGGTCTTTTAGCCAGCCTCAGTATATTATTTTAAATCTGGCTGTCTGGTTTGATTGTGGTTGTCGAAAAGGTGTAGATGATAGTATCTTTCCGCAGAAGTATTTAATTGACTACATAAGATGTTATAAGAAAAAATAGACTCCAATAACACTTGTATCCTTAATTTAATATAATTTTTTTTGAAAGGAAACAAGATGAAACCAACTTTATTTGCTTTCCTTAGTGTTATTATTGTTATTTTCAATTCGAGTGATTTATTAATCGAGACAGTGTCCGCCGCCCCTGATTTTGGTCCTAATGTTTTTATATTCAAGCCGGATATGCCCATGAAAACAATTCAAAGCAAGGTAAGCGAGATTTTCAGCAAGCAGGAACGCAGTCAATTCGGTCCGGGTCGTTATGCCTTTCTATTCCATCCCGGCGAGTATAACCTTGATATTAATGTCGGTTTTTACACCGAGGTTCTTGGCCTTGGCCTGACTCCGGATGCAGTTTCCATAACCGGCCAGGTGCACTCTGAGGCTGACTGGATGGGTGGAAACGCCACATGCACTTTCTGGAGGTCTGTTGCCGGTATTGCTGTTACACCAGATGGAGGCATCAATAGATGGGCAACGTCCCAGGCCACACCTTTTCGCCGCATGCATATAAAAGGCAATTTAGTGCTTTTTGACGGCGGCTGGTCGAGTGGAGGCTTTATATCAGACTCTAAGATTGACGGCACGATAACCTCAGGCTCGCAGCAGCAGTATTTTCTGCGGAATACCTATATGGGAAAATGGGATGGCGGTAACTGGAACATGGTTTTTGTAGGCGATGTAAATCCTCCTGATGGAGCCTGGCCCAACCATCCTTATACGGTCGTTTCCGAGACACCGATAGTTCGTGAAAAGCCATTTTTGTTTGTTGATGGAAACGGTAATTATGCAGTTAGGATTCCGGAAATGAGGAAAAACAGCACCAGTATTACCTGGGAAAATAACCAAACACCCGGGATTGATATCCCGATAGACCAGTTCTTCGTAGCACGCGCCGGAATAGACAACGCAGCTTGTATGAATGAAGCCATTGAGCAGGGTAAAAATCTTCTGATCACACCAGGTCTCTATCATCTTGAAGCAAGTATTAAGGTTACACGACCCAACACAGTTGTTCTTGGTATAGGCTTGCCTTCTTTGATTCCAGATAAGGGAACCCTTGCTTTGGAGGTCTCGGATGTCGATGGTGTCAAGATAGGCGGTATTTTAGTTGAAGCAACAACCACTAATTCACCTAACCTTGTAGTGATTGGTGAGACAGACAGCAAGAAAGATCATTCGGCTGATCCAATCTGTTTATGGGATATCTTTTGCAGAGCAGGAGGAGCTTTCAATGGGTTGGCAAGTTGTTTTGTGACAATCAACAGCAATGACGTCATTGGTGACCATTTCTGGCTGTGGCGAGCTGACCATGGAACAGGAGCGGGCTGGAACTCAAATCTAAACGCAAATGGTTTGATTGTTAAAGGCAACAACGTGACAATATACGGACTTTTTGTCGAGCATACTCAGGAGTATCAAACGTTATGGTATGGTGAGAATGGACGCGTATATTTTTATCAATGTGAAATGCCATACGATCCGCCGAATCAGGAAGCCTGGAAATGTGGAGAAGTAAAAGGATATCCGGGATACAAGGTTGATGACTCGGTACAGACTCACGAGGCATGGGGAATCGGTGTGTATTGTGTTTTACGTAACAAGTCGGTTGTCGCCGAAAACGGTATCGAGGCGCCAAACAAGCCCGGTATCAAGATGCACCACCTGCTGACAATCAATCTTGGCGGTAATATAAACCATGTAATCAGTGGCGTTGGTGGCCCAGCACCGTCCAAAGTTAATGAATATCCATAAAAAAGACAAGTATTACGGGTTTACTATTTTTACTAAAGGCGTTAACTGAATATAGCTAATCTAACCTTGAACCAAATGGATTGTGAGTATCCATTTGCAGTACTTTATCATTTGTGGATACAAGATGTATGGTCATTTAACATTATCTGCAAAGCCAACTGTCCTATACTAGGATAGTTTTTTTAATAACCTATGTGTTATGGCAGCCCTGATTAGCTTCGCAAATTTAAAAAACCATCGTTATTATAACGTGGGCCGTGCTTGACATACACTCCAGACTGCCTATGTACCTGTAGGGCGAAGACTGTTGCATCGTAGTTCCCTGGGGACAAAGACGAACAATAAAAAGCCTGTCCGTAAGGCGCGAAATGTTATTTTACCCTCAGATGTACGCTTGCGCTTGGGTATCCCAGCGGCCTTCAAATCCTTGTCAAGCTCGCATGCAGAATGACTCGGCATAGACAGAAGTGCATCCTGTGGGTAAGTAAATTTTCGGAAAAGCAGCTTTGAAATAGAAAATTCTTGATTGTTCGAAGCAAGTTTTGTAGAATCACTGATGTCATGCGGAGAAAATTATGCCTTTTTAAGCGTTAAAGTGGGGAATCTCAGATTAATTATAAAAACTGATTTTCTGGTGTGTGGGTTAGGTATGTTTAATCGTTATTTTTTTAAAAGGAGGTTTATGATGGTTAGAAGAGCAATTTACTTCATATCATTGATGTTGATGCTGAGTTTTGCCGTGAAAAGTTCATTTGCAGAACTTGTTGGGTACTATCCAATGAACGAAGGGATTGGGACTGAAATCGCAGATGCTTCAGGTTACCAGCGTCACGGCTTGACAGAAGTTGAACCTTTTTGGGCCGATGGACCGGAAGGTTTTGGTGCGGCACTGTTTTTTGACGGTTCAAACATTGCACCAGGGTGGGTAAATTGCGGAACCTGGAATCCGTCTGAGCAGACAGGCCAATTGACTGTTGCATTCTGGGTTCAATGGAACGGGCCGAACGGCAATTGGCAGGGAGTTGTTGCCAAAAGAAATAGTTATGAGCCTACACCAGATGGTGCGATGATGTGGTATTTTGAGATTAGCCAGGGTGTTAATAATATTTTCTTTGGTCGCAGGGATCAAATTCCGGCAAGTGGTGGCGTTTTGCCGATAGGTGAATGGAAGCATATAGCAGTGACGTGTGATGGGACTACTGCTACGATGTACATCGATTCGGAGGAAACGAGTGACGGAGATTTTACTTTTGGACCCACAGAAGATGCGACGGTTATGATTGGCGCAGATGAGCTGGGCGGATCCAACGGCTTCAATGGTACGATTGATGAACTGCGTTTATACAACACAACGCTAACGCAACAGGAAATTCAGGTTGCTATGTTTGAGACCGGAGCCCCGATCGAATTTGCTTTTTCTCCAAGTCCTATTGATAAAGCTGTCGATGTGCCGCGAGATGCAGCAGTTCTTAGCTGGAGACCGGGCGCCTACACCGATAAGCATGACGTATATTTAGGCGCTGATTTTGATGATGTCAACCAGGCTAATAGAGATAACCAGTTAGATGTATTAATCAATCAAGACCTGGATGATACAACGTACGAAGTTACCGATATTTTGGAATACAATACGACCTATTACTGGCGGATCGATGAGGTTAATGATTCAATGCCGGAAAGTCCCTGGAAGGGCAACATTTGGAGCTTTAAAACCGTTAACTTCATCGTTGTTGAGGATTTTGAAGACTACAACGACACCGAACCTTTCACTGTATGGAACACCTGGATAGACGGATATGACGATCCGGCAAATGGTTCTATAGCAGGATATCCGGGTCCGTTCACCCAACCTGATGATCACTACCTTGAGGATGAAATCGTTCACCGTGGTAATTGGTCGTTGCCTTTGTTCTACGACAATGATGGCGGATTCTCTGAGATTGTCAGGACATTTGACCCTTCAGTGGACTGGACCCGACCGGAAGATGCTCTTGCAGCGCTGGCATTTTACTTTAAGGGTGCTATGTCCAACTCCGCCGAGCAGCTTTATGTTACTATAGAAGACAGTTCCGGTACGGCTAAAACTATCACTCACGATAATCCCAACGCTGTTAAACTCGATAGCTGGCAGGAATGGAATATCAAACTATCTGATTTCGCTGATAACGGCGTGGATCTATCTTCCGTCAAAAAGATATACATCGGTTTGGGCGACAAAGAAAATCTTCCGGCAGGAGGTACAGGCAAATTATTCATTGATGATATCAGGGTTTATCAGCAAAGATGTGTTCCTTCGATAATAAAACCCGCTTATGATTTTAACAATGACTGTATCGTCAATGATGCAGACCTTGATTTAATGATGGAAGAGTATGGCGGCGCTGTAATGACTCCCCAGAGTTCTGCTGTAGTTTATCGTGAAGCTGAATCCTTCGATTCAATAAGTGACCCAATGCAGATATATGATGACCCCACCGCATCGAATGGCCAGTATGTCTCAGTTCCACGTGGCAGACAAAGTAAACAAAATCCGCCTGCTTCTGGTGTTGCTACTTACGATATTACTGTTGATGGCGGAACATACGTGATTTATTGCAGGACAATCGCCCCAACCGGTCTTACTGATTCCTTCTGGCTGCGCATACCCGGGGCTACGACCCAGACAAACAACCACTCAAGCGGTTGGATTCAATGGGACGTAGTGGACAGTACCGACTGGAGCTGGGGACGCGTACAGAGCATGGACGATGGAAATTCAATGGTACAATTCACGATGGCTGCCGGAAATTATACCATTGAGATTGGTTATAGAGAAGATGGCGCTTTGCTGGATGCGATATACATCACGGACGATTTGGATTTCGATCCGGATAATTTCGAACCACTTCTTTACGATTTAAACGAGGATGGCATCGTAGATGATACAGACGTCAATCTCTTGATGGAACAGTGGGATGAAGAAATACTCTGGCCATAGTAGTGGTAAACGTTTGTTGGCTAATGATTTTGCATAAATCAGGGGCCTATACTGAATAACTCGGTATAGGCCTTTTTTTCTGTTTGTATGAGGTTCATTCACACTTGTTATTTTCACCACCCCCCTGATTAACTGTTCCAACAACAGCCTGAACAAGTGGGAGTACTTCAATCCACTGCAGCTATGCGGACCTGTCCGTGACCTAAAAGGGTGCCTGTGGCGCGGGCCAGGTTTATCTGGGCGATTTCATAATCGGCGAAAGCATAAATCCTTCGCAACTGTGCATCGGCAAGACCAGTCGCAGAGTATAAAACATTCGTACTTGTGCTGAAGCCAAGCTGGAACTGCGATTGTTCGACCCTGTAATCTCTGTAAGCGGCTGTAACGCCCTGCTCAGCTGCAAGGATCCTGCGCCAGCTTCCCTGTAATTCGCTGACGGCCTCATAGACTTCCTGCAGGATAATCTGCCGGTATCTGTCACGCGCAGAGACATCCTGTATTTTTTCGAGCTTTGCTCGCTGCAGACGCGCTTTGGCCGCACGGTTACCCAAAGGTATGGCGGCGGAAATTCCGACCGAATGGTCATCAAACGAATCACCTGAAAGATCTTCATAGGCACTACCTAATGAGCCATCTTGCGCTCTTGCCGAATATGTATAGCTAAGTGTTAGGTCCGGTAGGATTGAATTGCGCTTCAACTCAATATTAAGGTCATCAATGGTTAAAAGCTGTTCTAATTCCACCATTTCCATTCGATTAGCCAGGGCTTGCTCGGCAAGTTGTTTTTCGTCCAGCTCTAGGCCCAATGGATTCGGCTCAGTTTCAGTCACAATATCTACACTCGCCTCTAATGGTATCTCTTCCTGATTTATGATTCGCAGAAGCACACGCTGACGACTCTGTACGGCGGTTTCGGCGTTAATGACAGACTCAAGTCGGCCGGCAAGGCCCGCTTCGGCACGTACAATTTCGATTTTCGGTGCCGCTCCTGCAGTTACCTTCTTTTGCGCATGGTTGAGCTGGTTCTGGGCTAATTTGTACTGCTCCCGGCGTACTTCAAGCTCCTTACGAGCAGAATACAAACGCCAATACGCAATGTCGGCATTTGCCAGAAGGTGAATCGCTACCAGCTTAGTCCTGGCACTGGCGATATTCCATTCATGACGGGCAATGCGAATCGACTGCATATTGATACGCGTACCGGCTCCGCGCAATAACGATTGGATGTAAGAAACGCTGGCAGCCGCTACAGCAAGGCCGCCGGAGGAATAGTCGTCACTAAATGGCAAACCTACTTGAATCTCTCCACCGGTTGGTAAGGGCTTTTCAACACCTAATTCATAATCCTGTGCCTTGGTCACAGCACCAGTGCCCACAGCTTCGGTTCGCTGATAATCCGTGGAACTGAAGATTGTGGATTCAAACTTCGCTTGTTCTTCATCCAGTGTACGTTGTGCAATTGAGGGGCTCACAAGTTCAACCTTCAGGTCCAGATTATTAGCTAAAGCAGCCGCACGTACCTGCTCCAGATTCAAGTTAACTGTTTGACGTACTTCATTAGGTTCGGCAACCTGTTGAGTTATTTGTTCAGTAGCCTGTTCGACAGTCACCGGCGGTGAAACGGAATGATCTGCAAGCTGGACTGTATCGATCCTGTCGAGTCCGATCCTAACGTTTTGACTTGATATATCCTCTTCAAGATAAGAAGCAGTGCATCCCGTCAAAATAATAAGAATGACTGTTATCATGATTGTCTGGTGGCATATGAACTGTCCCCAGGGCAACCATACACTATATTGTTTTTTTGTTTTGTGCTTTCTCATAAAAAATTCTCATTCATATCGTAAGGCTTCCATCGGATCGATTTTCGCCGCTCGCCTTGCGGGCAACCATACGGCCATAACAGTGACAATCAGTAACAAAACGATAGCACAGATGAGCGTTACTGGATCATGCGGTACGATGCCGAAGAGATAGCTGCGCACGATGCGTACTGTGGCAAAGACAACAGGAACTGCAATTGCTATGCCAGCCGCAGCCATCAATAGTGCACTGCGGAGAATCGGCCAGGCAATATTTTGTGGGGTGGCACCGAGTGCCATCCGGAGGCCAATCTCACCGGTTCGACGTTCTACGTTGTAGGCCATCACACCGTAAAGGCCTATACAGGAAAGCAATACGGCTAAAAGAGCCAGTGCCATTGCCAACGAAGTAAAACATCGCTCCCGGGTAATGGATTCGTCCAATTGGATGGATTGAGTTTTAATATTTTTCAGTGGGATGGTCGGATCGATCGAGGCCAAGGTTTTGCGCACAGCCGGAATCAGAGATTGCGGATTCACTTCAGTACGCACCATGTAACAACCGCAAAACCCGGGATTCGGCCTGAAAACAATGGGTTTGGAAGGATCTCTAATATCGTTATATTTGATGTCTCTACATACGCCAATTATTCTGTAGTCTTCAAATTCTTGAAAACCACTACTAACGATCTTGTCAATCGGATTGTCATCAGGATAGGCCAACTTAACAAATGCCTTATTGACAATCACAATCTTCGATGCGGTCTCGAAGTCACTATCGTTGAATTCACGTCCCACGATAAGCGGAATACCCATAGTCGCCAGGAATGATTGGTCGATAAACGATTCTATGCTGCGGAAACTCTCGGAACTATTGGGTAAACGAATTTGCGTAGTGTTCCTGATTCCGGCCAGTAAAGGAAGGTTCGAACGTCCTACTGCCACCACTCCGGGTAATGAACGCAGGGATGTGTAGAACTTTTTATGAAAATCTTTTTCCTGCTGCTCCTTATAACCAGCCTGAGATGCATTGACTTGAAATACCAACAGATTCCTGGTGTTGAAACCAGTATCAATCAGGTAAAGATTCACAAGAGTGCGAGCGAACAATCCCGCCCCTATTAACAAGATTAGTGACAGGCCGATCTGCACAGACACCAGGGCCCTTCCCAGCTTCAAACGGGGAATCCCTAAGCCGGATCTATCTTTGAGTATAGCAACAGAACTGCTGCGCGTGGAACTAAACGCTGGCAACAGGCCAGCCAGCAAGGCTGTGGCCAAGGAGATAACCAGTGTAAAAAACAAGACTCGGCTGTCACTGTGTAAATCAAGGATAGCCCCGGGTGGAAAAAGCAGATGGAATAAAGCGGTCTTACCCCAGTAGGCCAGAACTAGCCCCAACCCCGCACCGACTAGGACTATAAGCACACTTTCGGTGAGCAATTGACGGATCAGCAGCCAACGTCCGGCCCCGAGTGCGGCTCGTACCGCTATTTCGTGTTGACGTTGGGCTCCTCGTGCCAATAAAAGACCCGCCAGATTGACGCAGGTGACCAGCAGTACGATCCCTGCCAATCCCAATAGCATATGCAGGGACTTGATCAGGTCTCTGCGAGATGCAACTTGGCCGCTCTGAGACGCTACCAGGCTACTTTGAGATTCCAGCAGGCCGCTACGCCCGTCTTTCATAACAATACGGAACCTTTTCTCCGGTTCTCTCGAGGGGGCATCACGTGCTGCTCTGGCAAACAGGGCCTCCAATGAGGTCAGGGCCTGGGATTCCCGGGCATCGGGTGCCAGTCTGGCCATGATTTGAACCCACCAATATGTGGTTTCCTCTGCAGAACCGCCACGCATCTGCGGGTGGGCCGACATGGGGATATAAAAATCTCTACTTTCACCTGGCACTAGACCCTGGAAGCCTTTGGGAAGCACACCAATTATCGTGAAGCTGTTTTTATTTAACGTCACTGTTTCGCCGATGGCTTGAGGATCACTGGCAAAGTAACGTCTCCAGGCCGCATACGAAATCACCGTGACCGGTTCCGCCTCAGGCCGGTCATGGTCCGGGGTAATTGTTTGCCCCATGAAGGCATCCAAACCCAAACCACGAAAGAAATTGCCGGAGACCATCATGGTGTTGACCGTATCGGCCCGACCACGGACGAAGACCGATCGTTTATAAAATCCACTCCTATCTGAGAACGCAAAGACCTCTGCTAGCCCTTCTCCATAGTCGCGAAATTCCTGATAGGTCTGATAGGAAAAGACATCCTCTCGTCTGTAAGAATAATTATTTCCAGGCCTGATATTGCCCTCCCAAGTGATGATACGCAACTGCTGCGGATTACGTACAGGCAACGAGCGCAGCATCAACGAATTGAGCAGACTGAAAATAGCCGTGTTGGCCCCGATCCCCAAGGCAATAATCAGGATGACAACGACTGAAAAACCGGGACTTTTTCGCAGTTGTCGAACACTGTATTTGATGTCTTTCATTAGTGTGCTCATTTCTTTCCTTCATTCATAATTCATTGTTCTGCCGTAAGGCATCCTGTGGAGAAATTCATTATTCATATCTTAGCGCCTCCATCGGATCGATTTTTGCCGCACGCCGCGCCGGGATCAGGCCGGCCAGCAGCGATGCCAGCGCCAAGACTGCGATCGTAATACCGATGCTGATCGGGTCCATCGGACTTACATTGTAGAACTGGCTCTGCAGCAGGCGAGCGAGCACGAGCGCGAAGGTGAGACCCAGGACCAGCCCCGCGAGCATCAGCACGCTTCCCTCGCGAAAGACCATGAGCATGATGTCCTTGCGCGTGGCGCCCAAGGCCTTGCGGATGCCGATCTCTGGTGTGCGTGACGCCACCATGTACATCTTGATGGCATAAAGCCCCAAAGTGGCCAGAAACAAAGCCATGACTCCAAAGGTGAGGGCCAGGCGTGCGCCCAGTCCGGTCAACCAGGCAAACTCATCACTCTGATAGCGTTCCTTCAAGGTTTCAATAGCACTCACTCTGATGGGAGAATCCATACTGTAAATCGTCTGTGAAACTGCATGCATGAGGGCCTCTTGGCCTTTTCTTGTCTTGTTCTGGCCCAGCACGTGAATATGCAGAGGCGCCAGTCTTTCATCGGTGGGGGCATACATCTGTACTTGGAAACCCCTCTTCTTCTCGGTGGCCGTATATAAGGTCTGCACAATGCCTATGACCCGGTGGGGTGTCACTTTTTCATAGCGTTTGCCCGGGCCATATTGAATCAGACTTCCCAATGCATCCCCATCGGGGTGTAGTTTGTGAGCCAGTTGTTCATCAATAATCGTGACGCGTTCCGCATTGGCCGCGCAGTCCAGCACACGGAAAGATCGACCCCGCAACAGACGGATGCCCAAGGTGTTAAAGTAATTGAGTCCCACATTGTAGCGAATGGAACTGGAGGCAACCTGCGGCCGTTGTTCGGCGTTTTCGTCACCAGGATGGTACTCATACACGGGCCCGGCGGGCCAGCCGAAGCTAAAAGTGCAGGTGCGTGACGTAGCGACTGATTCCACCCCCGGCAAAGCCTGGAGACGTTCCACCAGTGCCCTACAAGCCTGACGATCACTGCTGTTGCCTTTCGGAGTTTGCAGGTTTACTGCCATAATAAGCTTGCCGTCAAAATCAAAGTCAGCCATGATGTTCCCGACCTGCATGGCACTGCGGGTAAATAATCCAGCCCCCATGACCAGTACGACCGATAGTGCCGTTTGCGCGATCAAATAGGATCCTCGAGGCGCCCCGCTCCGCTTACGTGCGGATCTGAGTGCATCACGAGCCGACTCCTTCAGGTCGGCCATCACATCCCGCTGCAGGAGGCACCAAGCGGGCTTAAGGCCAAACAGGATCGTGGCCATCACACAGAAGCCCAGCGTCCCCAGCAGGACGCATCCGTCCAGTTTGGCGATAAATACAGACGGGATTTCAATAGGCAACCGTATGGCGGCAATCCAACCATTCAGTGACCGTATACAGGCCATAGCCAACAGGCACCCCAACATCCCTCCAGCCAGTGACATCAATAAACACTCCGAGAGCAGTTGACGCATGATACGCAACTGACCGCCGCCCATGGCCATACGAATAGCAATCTCCCGTTGCCGCGTGGTGCCCTGTACAGTCAACATCCCCGCAAGATTGAGGCAGGCAATCAACAACACAACCCCGGAGACAGCCATCAGGCAAATCGCCAATAGGGAGAAGAATCGACGTTCGTTTTCTGGGCCCGAGGACGTAATCAGGTGCAGGCGTCCGGGCCGTAAAAGGGTGAGTTGGCCCGGTTTTTCCCACCAGGTGGGATAGTTCTCGCGTAGCCCCGGAACCAAGGCCTGCACCTGGGACTGCGCCGCTTTAAACTCGACATTGGGTCGAAGCCGGCCCAGCGGAATGACGCTGGGGTAGCGTACGGCCTGAACGTCGGTGGCTTCTCCAGCGGAGACCTGTGTCACTCCACTGCCCAAAGGCAACCAGATATCAGGGCCAACCAGAGACGCCCCGGTAAATCCTTTGGCAGCAACGCCTATTACTCTAACGGGCTTACCATTCAACCAGATGGGTTCTCCCACTAACTTGGGATCACCGCCGCATCGCTTCCATGCGTTATGACTCAGTACGACAACCGGCTCGGCTCCGTACCGTTCCTCTTCGGGAAGAAACCACCGACCA
This sequence comes from uncultured Pirellulales bacterium, assembly GCA_964569935.1. Taxonomy (GTDB): domain Bacteria; phylum Planctomycetota; class Phycisphaerae; order Sedimentisphaerales; family Anaerobacaceae; genus JAFGPS01. The sequence goes on along the minus strand of CAZMWN010000031.1, from coordinate 7,480 downwards.
TGCGCTGGAATGGCTCCCAGTAGGGAAAAGTAATTAGAGGACACATACGTCACAGCAAATTCCTTGGCATGGGCCTGCTGCCCCTCCAAGGCCCATGTCGCGGTCGCCTGCATCCCCCCTACGGCCGCGACATCCGTAAACACCGGATTGTTGTCACGGAACTCTACATAGGCCTCATAGGGAAAATGCCAATCCGCATTCTCCGCCTGACACACGGCCAACTCATCAATGCGCTTGACCTGGGCCGACTGTAGAATCAGCATATCAACCAGGCTGAACATCACGGTATTGGCACCAATGCCGATCGTAAGCGTGACGAGCGCAATAGCCGTAAAGCCCGGATTTTTCCGCAGCATACGAAAGCCGTATTTTATATCGTGCCATACGGTTCCCATGATTTATCGAACCTTTCCCAACAACTGTTCGCCAGTGACTTCTCCCTCCATCCAGCCGTCTTTGAGCTTGATGATTCTTCGTCCGTAGGCGGCGTATTTGTTATTGTGTGTCACCTGGATGATAGTTGTGCCTTCTTTATTGAGCTTCTTGAATAATTCCATAATCTCCTCACCTTGCGACGAATGCAGATTGCCCGTGGGCTCATCTGCCAGGATTAGTTTGGGATCGGCTACCACGGCACGGGCTATGCCCACGAGTTGCTGCTGACCGCCGGAGAGCTGGCTGGGGTACAGGTCCTTCTTACCCACGATACCAAATCGGTCCAGGGTGTCACACACGATTGCGGCCCGCTCCGAGCTTTTGACGTTTCGATAGGACAACGGCGTATCCAGATTCTCATACACCGTCAGGCTGTCGAGCAGATTGAAGGCCTGGAATACAAAACCAACATACTGCCGGTTCAGGGCCATACGCTGTTTGGGTTTAAGTTCATGCACGGCCTGGTCGTCAAGATAATACTCGCCCTCCCAGTCATGATCGAGCATACCAAGGATATTCAGTAATGTGGTTTTACCCGCCGCCGACGGGCCCATAATGGTCACGAATTCGCCTTCGTCAATGTCCAGAGTGATTTGACGCAGCACATAAGTGAATCCCGCTTTAGTCTTGTAGCATTTTTCGATGTTTTTTAGTTTGATCATGAAAGAGTACTCCAAAAGATATTTATCAAATAATCACTTATTGTTAATCATTAATTATTCGTAGCGTAATGCCTCCATCGGATCGATTTTTGCCGCCCGTCGAGCCGGAACACATACAGCCGCTACTGAGACCAGAATCAACAAAATCGCCGCTCCCACCAGAGTCACCGGATCATAGGGCTCAATACCGAAAAGGTAGCTGCGGATAAGCCGCGATGTCACCAGTACCAGAGGAATACCTATCGCCGCGCCGATAAGGACCAGAAGCAACGCGTCACGCAGCACCGACCAACCTATGGCCCAGGATTGCGCACCGAGGGCCTTGCGAATGCCAATCTCTCCGGTCCGCTGGGTTGTGTAGTACGCCATGAGTCCGAACAAGCCAATACATGACAATAACACCGCCAACAAAGCAAGGGACATCGCCAATATTGCAAAGCATCTTTCGTTCGCGATGGATTCATCGAGCTGGACAGCCAGGGTTTTGATATCGCCCATAGGGACATTCACGTTACTATCGGCCAGTATCTTACGAACGGCCGGGACCAGCGCCATAGGATTCGACGTGGCACGTACCTCGTAAAACAACTTGCCTGGATACCCAGGTACATGGTGATAAGGGAAAAATACCGTGGATTCGAAGGGCACCTTAATGTCATAGTACATCATGTCACCACACACACCCACGATATGATAATCACTTCCACGAATGTTAAGGATCTGGCCAATCGGATTGTCACCAGGAAAAGCGGTTTGTGCGAATGTTAGATTGATCAGGATGACCTTGGTGGATTTAGGGTGATCCGCCTCACTAAAGTTGCGCCCGGACAGTAGCGGGATCCCCATAGTGGGCAAGAACGAATCACTGATATGGAGCAACAAGATGTGGTGTCTGCCCGACCGATTCGGCAAATCAATCGTGGTCTCATTCCTCCCACGATTGAGCAGCGGGAGGTTGGAATTCGCAACGTCCAGTACACCCGGCAAGGCAGCAATCGAAGATCGCACCCGTTCATGGAAGTCCACCATTTGTTGATCTTCCAGATCCGCCTTGCTTGAATCCAAATTGAACACAAGGAGATTTTTGGTATTGAAGCCGGTCTCTACCTGATAAAGATTTATTAGTGTACGTATAAAAAGACCGGCCCCTACCAGCAACAGCAGAGCGAGAGCAGTTTGTATCGAGACCATCCATTTACCTAACCGCATACGTGACAATGCGCTCGATGAACGTTCCTTGAGAGAAACAATAGGATTGATACGGCTATAGCGCCAGGCAGGTAGCATACCAAACAACAATGCCGATCCGACACAAATCAATATAGTGAAGCAAAGTACAGTTACATCCAGACTTAAATCCACGATTACCCGTGACGGCCACAATATATTAAAGAGGAGCTGCTTTCCCCACGTGGCGAATAACAGACCACCAGCCGAACCGGCCAGGGCAATAAGCAGGCTTTCAATTAACCCCTGAAGAACAAGTCGACATGAACTTGCACCAAGAGCGGCCCGAACAGCCACTTCCTGCTGCCTTGAAGCCCCGCGCGCCAGTAACAATGAAGCCACATTGGCACATGCCGCCAATAAAACAATACTGACGATGCCCATCAGTATCAGCAGTGATTTTCCTATATTTTGCCGCGGCCTGAGGGGCCCGCGACTGCCATCCTCAATCACCACACGTACCGGCTTGTCTGAATCATTCAAGGCAAGATCTATCACGGCCTGGTTAAGCACAGTTTCCAGAGAGGCTTGAAGTTGTTCATCTCTGGTGCTGGGTGACAAACGGGCCATGACCTGGACCCACCAGACATTAGCAGCAGTTAGAGGGCAATCCCGTCGAACTAAGGTCTGGGCCGACATAGGCACGTAAAAATCGCACCGGTTGCTGGCCGATAATCCGAGGAAATTCTCAGGAAGAACGCCGATGATTGTGAAGCGATGCCGATTGAGTGTCACGGCCTGCCCAATAACATTGGGATCGCTGTTGAAGCATCGTCGCCAGACGGCAGAGGATATGACAGTAGCCTGTTCTGCCTGCGGCTTATCATGTTCCGGGTAGATGGTCCGACCAATCCGGGCTTCCAGACCCAGTCCTTCAAAGAAATTGCCGGAGACAATTAAACCATGGGCCGTGAACGTTTCTTCTCCGGCGATCACGGTCAACGGATCAAATCCATCGAATTCCGAGAATGCAAATACCTCTGCAAGACCGGCCGCCTGCTCCTGCAGAGCACCATAGAGTGGATAGGAAACCACGTTGCCCGTGCTCTCTCCGGTAGGAGTACCAGTAACACGGCAGTAGGTGAAATGAGTATTGATGTCGCCCTTCCAAGTAAGCACGCGTAACTGCTCGGCATCACGTACGGGCAGTTTCTTGAGCATCAGGGCATTGTACAAGCTAAATACTGAAGTAACGGCTCCAATGGCCAGTGCCAATGACATGATAGCAATAACCGTAAAGCCCGGACTCTTGCGGAGTTGTCTAAAACCGTATTTTGTGTCGTTGATTAAAGTGCTCATTTAATTTATTCCTGATTTTCACTTCATAAATAATAACTTGTAACCATTAATCCATAACTCGCTGTGAGTTTCATTCATACCTCAACGCCTTCATTGGATCAACCCGCGTGGCACGCAGCGCCGGCAGGATACAGGCTATGCATGCGGCACCGCCGACAACACCCAATCCGAGCAGCAGCGTCAACGGATTCCAAGGGCTGATATTGAAGACCATCGAACGCAATAAAAAGGAAATTGCTGCTGTTAATGTCAGGCCAATTAAAAGTCCTGCAATCACCCAAAGACCGGCCTGGCGAAACACAAACCTGATAATGTGGTGACGCAGAGCACCCATGGCAATACGAACGCCTATTTCCTGTCTCCTCTGCAGCAGGTTATAAGACAGGGTCCCGTAGATACCAACCATTGCCAGAACGAGCGCCGTTGACATGAACACATTGATCAGACCCGTGGACATTCGGCGTTCACTTGTCGAAGCATTCAGGACGTCTTTTATAGTGCGGACATTAGCAAGCGGCAGATCGGCATCGAGTGCCGCAAGCTCCCTTCGGATCGCCGGTACCAACACACCTGCCTCGCCACTGGCTCGGACAAAGAGAAACACTTCTGTTTGAGGCATGAACGCGTATGGAGCATACACCTCCGGCAATGGCGAATGCTCCGAACCCCATTGGCGGACATCTTCCACAACACCAATCACCTGCATCGTGAATGGAGGCTCAGGATCATTGGGCCGAATAAGTCTTCCGATGGCATCTTTGCCCTTCCAGTATTTTTCGGCCATTGCACGGTTTATGACCACGCCCATATACTCGCTGCTCGCATCTTTAGGCTCAGTCGTCCTGCCTTTAAGCAAGGTAAGTCCCATGGCGCCCAAATAGTCCGGTGAGATAAAACAATACTCCACCATAGGTTTCTGTGCGCCAGGAACGTAAACCTCATCATCAACCAACACATCGGAATTGTTTCCGCCCTCCAACGGCATTTTAGTGGTGATAGCGACCTTCTGTACGCCGGGCAGTGCCTCAATACGTTCAAAAAATTGATCCCAGAATCCCAGCATGGCTTCATTTTCGTTGTATTTGTCACCGTGCAGCGATATCTCAGCGGATATCACCTGTTCGGTATTCAATATATCATTACTCTTGTAAACGTTAAGATAGCTGGCAAAAAGCAGGATGCCACAATTGGCAAGAACCACGGCGACTGTAATCTGTCCAACAACCAATTGCCTAAGAAAACGATGGCGTATTCGGGAACCCGTATGCGAACGTCCACCCGACTTCAATGTTTCCACAATCGATGTCCTCGCCGCGGTAAACGCCGGAAGCAAACCTGCCAACAGAGCACTCAGAAACGCCAGGCCGACTGCAAATAGCAGGACTCTGCCGTTAATCTGGATGGCTGCTCGTCGGGCTTCGATAATCAGCCGCGGTGGAATGAGGTTGCGTAAAGCAGCCGTACCCCAGAAAGCAAAAACAATCCCGGTCGCACTACCCAGTAGTCCGAGCAGTACGGTTTCAACAAACAACAGACGCACTACGTCCATACGCGAAGCGCCAAGGGCAAGACGCACACTGAATTCATCCTGCCTTTGTGTGCCACGAGCCAGCAACATGCTGGCAACATTCGCACACGCAACAAGAAGTAAAAGAACAACAGCAGAAAATAAAATTCGCATAACGTAAGCCGAACGACGAGTCATCTGATCTCGCAGGGAAAGAACAAGAAAAGGTTTATTGGAATTACTGTTAGGATAGGTCTTTGACAGTCGCGTACCTATGGCTTTGATTTCTGCGTCCGCGGCTTCGACAGTTACACCTTGCTTCAATCTTGCGACGCCAAGCAGCCAGTGATTCCCTCTGCCCTGCGATTCCAAATCAAATGACAGCGGCACCCATAAATTATAGTCGTGACCACTGTACCATGGCGAGGAAAACTCGAATGTTGCGGGCATGACACCCACGACAGTCGTTTCCTGGCCGTCTTTTGAATCGTGTTTTGTAAAGACACGTCCGGACAGCAATCGAATCCCCATGGCCTTAAATAAATCCGGACTTACAACGTTGTATTCTGCATAGGGATTTTGGCCGGATTCCGGAATAGGTGCACCCTCAACATAGTATGACGATTGCCAGCCTCCCAGCATGTTCCTGGTTACACCGGCATGCTTAACTGAGGGCATGGATTTTACCTGTTCAATAAGTTGCTTATAGAAAGTGTACTTTTGTTCATTAACTGGATATCTGCTATCCGGCAGGTAAACTCTTGCAGTCAATGTACTATCCGGATTATAACCCGGGTCAGCCTGTATATAATGTATGAAGCTTCGGAGCATCAGTCCGGCTCCCACAAGCAAGACAAGCGCCAAAGCAATCTCGGAGATAACCAGAATGTCCCGCATGCGACTATGTCCCAATCCCCCAGATGTTGTTCGACCACTATCTCTCATTGTTGTGCTAATGTTAACTTTGGATGAACGCCAGGCCGGGAACAAACCAAATACCAGACCACTACCCAATGTAATAGCAAGTGTGAACACTGTTAAGCTTACATCGATACGAAATAATGTCTCAGTGTTTTGACGCACAGAGTCGGGAAGTTGTGCACACAAAATATTATAACCCCATTTAGCCACAACGATTCCCAGAGCGCCTCCCAAAATCACCAGTATTAAATTTTCACACAGTAATTGACGAATTATCCTCAGTCGGCCTGCTCCAAGAGCACTACGTATAGAAAATTCCTGGATTCGGTCTGTCGAACGCACAAGCAGCAGGTTGGCTATGTTAACGCACACGATCAAGAGCACAAATACCACAGCACACATCAACACAAGTAAAGTTGGTCTTATATCACCGGTGATTCGTTCATGAAATCCGCTAATGACAACACTACAACCGGCATTGGAGTCCGGATAGGTCTTTTCCAATTGACCGGCTATGCGATTCAGATCAGCTCGAGCACCAGCTAAAATGACTCCTTCTTTGAGCTTTCCGATGCCCGCCGTGCCATTATGACTTCCCCGGTTCATAAACCACCCGTGCTTTGTCAGCAGACCAATAGGAGTCCAGATATCTGTAGGATTGCCCACGATGGGGGGAAAGTTGAACGATGAGGGTAGCACACCGATGATCGTATAGGCATCGCCATCCAAAATTATGGATTGGCCGATGGCTTCCGATTTACCCTCAAATCGGCGCTGCCAGAAACCTTGACTGATAATAACAGTCGGCTCGGCTTCAGCTCGGTCGTCGGCCTTTTTAAAAAGCCTGCCTAAAACCGGACTTGCTCCAAGCATCGGAAGGAAATTAGAACTCACCTGCATATATCTGATTCGTTCCGGCGTATCTGTACCCGTAAGATTGTAACTTCCACCTCTATAACAGGCCAACTCTTCGAAAGTCTGATTTTCCCTTTGCCAATCCAGGAAGTTTGAATAGGCAATTGACATCCGCCCAAAGGTTGCATGCGTCCCTGTGAAGTCCACTAAGCGTTCAGCATCGTCATATGGAAATGGGCGCAGCAAGTAGGTATTAACAAAACTGAAGATTGCTATATTTGATCCGATACCCACGGCTAAAGTCAGCACTGCTATCACTGTAAAGCCCGGCTTTTTCATCAACATACGAAAGCCATATCGTGTGTCACTCCAGAGAGCACTCATAATACACCTTCATTTATTATTCATTTTTCATTTATCACTAATCGATAATCATTCATATCTGAGCGCCTCCATCGGATCGACCTTGGTCGCCCTGCGGGCCGGTATATAGCAGGCTAGTAAGGTGACAGCCACCACCAACAACGGAACCACGGCAAAGGTCACCGGATCAAGGGGCTTCACCTGGTAAAGC
>CAZMWN010000030.1:0-19932 GCA_964569935.1 uncultured Pirellulales bacterium | reverse complement strand
TCCCAGGCGACATTAATATCTTTCTGAAAAAGCCCAAGATTTAATCTTTGAGAGCTGATATATTGAACTTGACCCAAATCTCCTGAATCAATTATCTCTTTAATTCTTTGAACGGGTGCCGAATAAACAAATGTATGCCCAATCATAAGAGTCAGGTTTTTATTTTCTGCAATTTCTATCAATTCTTCACATTCTGCTACAGAAGAAGCCATCGGTTTTTCCACAAATGTGTGCTTTCCTGCTTTTAGAGATGCCTTAGCCATTTCAAAATGAAATCTAACAGGAGTAGCTATTACAACTGCATCTATTTCGGGGTCTTTTATTAATTTATTAAAATCCTGTGTAGTTTCAACGGATGGGTATAGTGATTTAAGATGTGACAAGCGTTCCGGATCAACATCGCATATTTTTCTTACCTTACAATCCGATAGAGAAATAAAATTACGAATAAGATTGGGCCCCCAATACCCACAGCCTACCATAGCAATTTTAATCATATCCTATCATTCCTTTTGAACTTAGCATTTAGATGCAGGATTATAGCACCAAAAGTGTGAAAAGGCAATCTGTAGATTTTATTAGCTCTGCGGACTGGTTTTTTACAAGTATGGATTAATTACACGTGTTTTTTCCGCTTTTGTGCCGATTAATTTTTGTTTAATCTTTTTCGCTTCTTTTTGCTATGTGCATGCCATATAGGCATTTTTCCGTATCGACTTCTCGGACATCCTTACCGCGTAAATGTAGCCTGTCTTTGCTCTTCGCGATGCGATCTTTCTCTGCACCGCGAAATCCTGCCGTGTGAGAATTTCCACGAGTCTGTCCGGAGGCTCGAAATGATACTCCATAATGACAACATCGATACGTCCCACCAGCCCCTGTTCGTCAAGGCGGTCGAATATCTCAAACTCCGCACCCTCACAATCGCATTTAATAATTATGTGTTTATTTTTGTTTTCTTCTAAAATAGTATTTATTTCTTTTGCTGCATCCTTGATGATAACTGTTTCTTTTGTTAGATTTTTTTGACCCTTGCAAACATCGTGAGTGGTACTCATACCGCCGGTTCGAGTGCTCTGGTACGGTAGTTCCAACGTCTCGTCCTTTCGACCGAGTCCGACATTGAAGGCATGGATCTTCTCGCTTAATTGTGGATTCAATTCCAGGTTTTTCTTTGCTGACTCAAACGTCGGCCTGAACGGTTCAAAGGCATAGACACTTTTTATGTTTTCGTTGATGGCAAAGCGAAGTGATACTGCTGCCCGGTTCATGCCAATATCAATCAACACCGATTCTCTTCCAATGTCCAGATTATACTCGCTTTTAACGAATACCTCCCTGACCAAATACAGAGGGCAATCCGCCGTGTTGGAGACGTCTATGCGAACGCCCTGCGGTGTGGTCATAACACCATCATTCAGTGTAAATCCCTGCTTTAGAAGCTGATATTGCAGCCGTGGATTGACTACGAATCGATATCGAATACGTGTGCGCCACCGTTTTGTGGGCACGAAGCAACACACGAACTTGACCAATGCTTCCACAACGGCGAAATCCTTCATTACTACGAACTCCTTTCAATCGGTGCTGCAAAATTGCCTTTATCTCAGGCTCATTTGGACACCGCCTAAAATGGCATTTGATTAATCCCAAGCGGGTAAAAAATATTCCAATTGCGTATTTGCCTTCCGGCGGCTCAGCCGGCAAGCGAGGTTTTCCAACTTGCCGGGAACATCCATTGGCTCCCATTACAGGCCCGGTATGCGCCCGCTTGAAACAGCGACCCACAGTTTATGCGGCCCGGGAGTTGTTGTCAACCACATCTTCCTCAAAATGCCTGTGTTGTGGGGGTAAATCGGCGGCTTAGTCGGAGCGGTGCTTGTGTACGGAGGTTATCTGGTCTGAGGCGTCACATTCGGTCATGAACAGTCGATGAACCTATGCCGTTTAGCTTGCTTGTATTTATTGACATTTTCGATTTGCACGATTTAAAAAACATCATCGATACTAAACAAATCATATTTAGTATCAAGCTGTAATAAACAGTTTTTTTAAAACTATATTGCTTATCTTTACCGTTTCTATTTATCCAGTGAACTATCAGCCAGAATTTCCTTTACCTGTCGTGAATTCATTATCTTCTTTATAATCTTGTTTATCTTTCTTTTTGTACTGCTACGAAGATTAAACTCACTTTGATTAATAACCTGCGTAGCGTGAGCGAGATGTATGATATATTGGGTCATAACGGCCGGTGGCAGTTCAACAGTTTTATAGCCATGGTCAACAAGTTCAAAATAAAGCTTTTTACCCCCTGTCAAGCCTTTATCTCTGCCCATAAGGAACGAGAGTTGCTCCCTGCGCAAAATGTCTGTTCTGTAAAGGGAACATATAGTACGGTTGTAATAGCGAAATTTACCGATAGGATCAGGCTCTCTTAGAATTCTGCGCTTGAAAGTTCTCAAATCGGTCACTTTTTTAAGCTGGATTTGCCATTTCGGCTTCAATTCGATTTTTCCGGAGCCAACACAAGCTATATTTTCATCATCGCTGAAGTAACCAATGAGTTCACTTAACCAGTTGTATTTTCGAACAAAGGTATCCGAGTGCATCGATACGAAGAATTCGGTCCTGCAGTTATCCAGACCAAGGTCAAGGCCGGCGGCGTGGGAATAACCCCCACCAGGCTCATCGGCTACGGGGCGACGCTCGATTAACTTAATCCAATCGAGAGATTTGAGGTACTCCAAAGATTCATCTTGTGAATCATTATCGACAACAATAACTTCATACGGATAATTTGTAAACTTACGCACACTGCGCAGGCATAACCTCGTAAAGTCCGGAGTTTTATAATTCACAATGCATATAGTTGCTTTGCCTTTGACAAAATCAGACATTGGTGAGGAGTTTCCCTTGAATTAGCGGTTATCGTACATCGACTCGTAATATTTGCGGTAGTCGCCGGAGACGACATTGCCGAGCCACTGGTGGTTCTGAAGATACCAGTCAATGGTTTTATTAATACCTTCCTCGAAGCTCACCGATGGTTCCCAGCTGAGTTTATTCATGATTTTGCTTGCATCAATTGCATATCTTCTGTCGTGTCCGGGCCTGTCAGTGACATGCTTAATCAGTGATTTCGGCTTGTCCAGGCGGTTGAGTATCACGTCAATGACTTCCAGATTCGTCTTTTCGTTACAGCCGCCGATATTGTAAATCTCCCCGGGCGGAGCTTTTTGCAGAACTTGCCAGATAGCAGTGCAATGGTCATAGACATATATCCAATCTCGGACATACAGTCCGTCGCCATAAACCGGTAACTCCTTGTCATTTAAGGCGTTATTAATCATTAGTGGGATCATTTTCTCTGGAAACTGGTATTCGCCGTAATTGTTTGAGCATCTGGTAATGTTATACTTGAGACCCCAGGTATGGCCGAATGCCCTGACAAGGTGGTCGGCAGCCGCTTTGCTGGCTGAATACGGCGAATTGGGACTTAGCAGTGTTTGTTCAGTGAATTTGCCCTCCGGACCAAGTGCTCCATAAACTTCATCAGTTGAAATTTGAATAAATCGCCCTAAATTTTTATCGCGAGCGACCTCAAGCAGAGTCAATGTTCCAGCGATATTCGTTTCGATGAAAATTTTGGGCCCGGTGATTGAACGGTCCACATGGCTTTCAGCGGCGAAATTAACAACTACATCGATTTGATATTCATCGATTATTTTCTGGATCAGTACTGCGTCACAAATGTCACCTTTAATGAACTTATGGTTCCGGTGCTCTAAAAAATCAGCAAGGTTCTCAAGATTGCCGGCATAGGTGAGCTTATCGAGATTGACGATAAAGCAATCGGAGTGTTCGGACAGTACCATTCGCACGAAGTTGCTTCCAATGAATCCGGCGCCACCGGTAACCAGTATCTTTTTCATAATTGCCTCAAAAAACGTTCCAACGGACCCTGCCATGGCTCAATTGGTTCATCAAGCAATTCTTTAATTTTGCTGCAATCGAAACGGCTGTTCAAAGGCCTTACCGCCTCGCTTACATAATCACTCGTTTTACAGGGCAACAGATTAACATCCATCGAGAGCTTGTCAAATATAAACTCTGCTATCTCAAATCGATTCACGTAGCCGGCACTTGCAAAATGAAATATTCCTTCCGGTTTCTTGCTCAGGAGTTTATAGATAATTTTAGCGACTTGTGTTGTAGCTGTAGGTGAACCAATTTGGTCATCAACGACCTTCAAGGTACCGCCGGTTTTTGCATGTTGGATCAACTTGGTCACAAAATTATTGCTGGCAGGACCGTATGTCCACTCTATACGCATTATACAATATCTACATCCGCTTTGAGACAAAAGATATTCGCCTGCCAGTTTGGTTTTTCCATAAGTGTTAATAGGATTAGGAGTGTCGGTTTCGATATAGGGTTTGTTGGACCTGCCGTCAAAAACGAAGTCTGTGCTGATATGCATTACCCATGTGTCGGCTTTTCTTGCTAAGGCACCGAGACGCCCTACTACTTCAGCGTTGACCTTATATGCTGATTCAATCTGGCTCTCGGCACCATCGACATTAGTATATGCAGCACAATTGATAATAATCTGTGTGGACTTGACAGCTTCTGCTAATTGTTGGGGAATCGTTATATCGAACTCCGGTAAGTCAAGGATTGTTGTTTTGAGGCCCTGCCGTTGGCAGATATTTGCAAGATCAGAGCCAAGCATTCCTTTGCCGCCTAAAATGGAGATGCTGGTATCGTCAGAGGCCATCAGAGTACCTCGAAATGCGGCATGTTTTCCGATACAAGGTCTTTCAATCTGGCGTAGCTTGAATCTTTAATTGAAAGAATCGGCTTCTTTGTAGGCCAGTCGATATTAAGGTCGGGATCATTCCAGATGATGCCGTTTTCAGAGGCCGGGTTATAGAAGTCTGTGCACTTATATGAAAAAACTGCCGTCTCACTTGTAGCACAATATCCATGAGCAAAACCAGGTGGAATATATATCTGCTTATGGTTTGCATCAGAAACTACCTCACTGATCCACTGACCAAAAGTCGGTGAACCAACACGAATATCGACAGCAACATCCACAACCTGCCCCGATAAAACCTGTATCAATTTCCCTTGTGATTGAGGATATTGAAAGTGTAAGCCCCGCAAAACGCCTTTTTTGGAAAATGAAATATTATCCTGTACGAAGTGACCTGGAATTCCGGCGTTTTCATAGCGCGTACGGTTCCATGTCTCTAAAAAGTGTCCTCTCTCATCAGAGAACACATCCGGCTCTAATACTATTACTCCCGGCAGTTTAGTTTCTTTGACATTCATTTTCTTAATCTTGTTACTGTGGTGGATTCTCTGATACTAATTCACTGGCTTTGTTGAGCGATTCGAATGTGCCGGCGTCCGTCCACCAGCCACCCAGAATATCATAAGACAATTGGCCTTTGGTAATATAAGCATCGTTAACATGCGTAATTTCATATTCACCGCGATCAGAAGGTTTGAGTGTCCTTATTATATCAAAAACGCAAATGTCATAAAAATATATACCTGTTACAGCGTAATCGGATTTTGGCTCTTTTGGTTTTTCTTCAATGCCGGTAACTTTGTCATTAACTATTTCTGCAACACCGAAACGTTGAGGATTGGATACCTGCTTGAGTAATATCCTAGCGCCTTTTTGCTGAGCTATGAATTTTTCGGCAAAGTCTTTAAGATTGTCTTGAAAAATATTGTCACCGAGGATAACAACCAAAGGTTGATTGTCTGCAAAGTTCTCGGCTAATGCCAGCGCCTGTGCAATTCCTCCCGCCTGGTCCTGGACTTTGTATGTAAATCGGCAGCCGAAATCTTTGCCGGAGCCAAGCAGGTTGACAACATCCCCCATATGGTCCACGCCTGTCACAATCAAAATTTCCTCGATACCTATCGAGATTAGTTTTTCGATGGGATAAAAAATCATTGGTTTTTGTCCCACCGGCAGCAGATGCTTATTTGTAACTTTGGTTAACGGCATAAGCCGTGAGCCTGTGCCACCTGCAAGCACGACGCCTCTTAAATTCATGACAGTTTCCTTTCCGATTTATCGCAATCCGAGAATTGTAAACCACATAGGCGCTTATGTCAACTGTCGTTTTGAACCAGACTGGTACCAAAATGTTTGCTGTAATTTCGAATTATTCCCAATCCTGCCGGGAAACTTTGGTGCCTGGCTTTCAGATATTCAAGTCTGTATTGCTCACTAAAATAACAGTTTTTCCGTATTCTTCTATGGCTATCCGAACCATATCTACGATATCACATTCTGAAAGCATATCCAACTGAACGGCTGATTCCTTTAAATATGTATATGTACCTGTTTATCCTGTGGTTAATCATAGGAGATTGTCGCGGTACCAGTCGATGGCTTTTTGGAGACCGTCCCTGAATGATACGGCAGGTTTGTAGCCGATAATGTTTTGTGCCGCGGTAATATCGGCGAGAGAGTGTTTAACATCCCCGGGGCGCGGGTCGGCGTATACAGGTTTTATGTTTTTACCGAGAGAATCGTTAATCATATCGATTATGTCATTGACGGTGACAGCCTGGCCGCAGGCGATGTTGATAACTTCACCTTTGGTCTGTTTGGCTCTGGCGGCTAATAAATTTGCCTCGACAACGTTGTCAACGTATGTGAAATCGCGACTCTGTTCGCCGTCATCATAGATTGTTGGTGGCTGGTCTTTCAATATGGATGTCACAAATGCCGGTATGGCGGCGGCATACTGGCTCGTAGGGTCCTGATTAGGGCCGAATATGTTGAAATACCTCAGAGATATGGTCTCAAGGCCGAAAACCTGAGTGAAGACCGAACAATAATATTCTCCTACGAGCTTGGCCACTGCATAAGGTGATAGAGGATTAGGAGTCATTGTTTCTACCTTCGGCAAGGTGGGTGTATCGCCATAGGCTGAGGAGCTTGCAGCATAAACGAAACGTTTTACGCCGGCATCACGTGCTGCTAAAAGAAGTGTGAGGGTTGCATCAGCACAGTGTTTGTGTGTGGCAGCGGGATTGTCGACGCTGCGAGGGACTGAGGATAAGGCACCCTGGTGCAGGACAAAATCAATATCTTTCATCGCCGAGCCGGCGATTTGTTCGTCTCCCATGTCGGCTTCTATGAATTCGATTTTATCTATAATATCGGCGAGGTTGCTTTTTTTCCCCGTGAGCAGATTGTCAACGACTCTTACGGAGTTACCTTCCGAGACGAGTTTTTTGCAGATGTTGGAGCCGATAAAACCAGCGCCGCCGGTCACTAAAAATCTTTCCATTTACTTACCTCTAACAAGCTAAGAATTCCCTCAAGCATGCTTAAAAGTGCCATCCTGAATGGCAATCATGGTTGAAAACATAATGATACTACTGCTGAAGTGTTGAAGCAAACGCTTTTTTCCAAAAATGATGAATTTGTTTATGCTTTGCTTCGGGCCAATTGTGCTTTTTGATATTTGCGATAGGACTTGAACTGTTCCTGGAAATATCCGCCTTTTATAGCTCTTGCGGCAAATAGCACACAACCGACTATTTTGGCGTTTACTTCTTTGAGCTCGCGAATGGTTCTCTGAGCGGCGCCTCTGCTTGTGGCGGCGGCATTGAACACAACAAGAGTAGCATCAACAAGTCCGGCCAAAACCGTCGCATCGCTAACAAGCAGAACGGGCGGGCCATCTATAACGATATGATCGTATTTTTTGCGTTGTTCACTGAGTAAATCTTGCATACGTACACTGCTGAGCAGCTCAGCAGGATTGGCTGGAATTGGGCCGCCGTCGATAATATCAAGGCCCTCAATTTCGCTGGACCTTACGGCTTCGTCGGAACCGCACTGTCGCATCAGCACACTGCTCAATCCTAAATCCAAATGCATGAGTCCCGAATTGTTGGTTTGCACCTTTGGAAATAGTGTATGTAGATTTGGTTGCCTGAAATTGCCGTCAATGAGCAGCACTTTTTTCCCGGCAGCGACAAAAGTTGTTGCGAGATTAACCGCCGTGGAAGTTTTGCCGTCACCCGCCATACCACTGGTGACAAGAATAGTTTTCAAAGACCCTGCCGAACCCGAGAGCTTTAAGTTCGTACGACATCGCCTGTAAGATTCGCTGATAATAGAGTACGGGGCCTTGCGGACAGCATGACAAAGTTCAATCCCTTTAACTTGATTATCTTCAGATGCATCTGGAATAACAGCCAAAAGCGGAACTCGAACATATTTGGCAATATCGCTCGGTGTTCGAACCAGGTCATTAGCCAGCTCGATAAGGAAGGCAAGTCCTATACCGAATAGAATACCTAACATCCATCCACTGGGAAGCCAAAGCCACCATTGGCGAGAGAACACCATTTCCAGCGGTCTTGGTGCCAATCCGACAGCCTGTACTTTTGGAGTCTCCGGATCATTGGCTATCATCTTCCATTTTTCGATTTGCTCTTTGATTTTATCGAGCATTTCGATTCTCTCATCTCTAATTTTCACCCTCTGTTCATACTGTATGCGAGCTTCATCAAGATCTCTTTTCTTTGCCTCTGCCTCCAGCCTAAGGTTCTCCATCTCTTCAAATCTTTCCTGCAGTACAACCAGACCGTCTCTTGCATTTGCGAGATTTGCCTTCCGAGTTTGCTCTGCGATTTCAATCTTCCTGAGCTCTCTTGCTTTTTGTGTTTCCAGCATTGACTCTCTCATGTGGCGGACATCTCTGTGATTTTCACCAAATCTCGTGAGTATGCCTGAGAGTTCGGCTTCCTGAAATGCAAGCTGTTGAGCAAGTGTCACCATGACCGGGTCTCGCTCAATGGCAAATTCAATCTGTTCATTAATTGGGCCTGTGGCCAATGCCTGAAGATTGCCAATATCAGCTCTAAGCTGCTTTATTCCCAGTTCAAGCTCGGTTTTCTGTAGTTCCAGGCTATTCAATGTCAAGGTGATTGTATGCTGGAAGTTGCGTCCGACAGGCATTTCAAGATCGCTTATTCCCGATGCTTTGCGCACATCATCCAGACTTGATTCGGCAGCTCTCAATTCTGTTTCTACGTTCGTCTTTTGGTTCTCAAGCTCTATCAGTCTTTGAGATACCTCTGCTTTTTCTGTAGCCCCCTGCTTTTTAAGAAATAAATCCAGCATTTCGTTTACAATATCCGCCGATTCTCCTGCGTCACGGCATGTCATTGATATTTCAACAAACTCGCTGTCTCTGTGTGCGAAAGCACCGAAATGCCTGTTCAAATACTTAACGGCTTTTCTAATACTGCCTTCTTTTTCATTGAACCAATCTGTTTGTTTGACATTATTTCGGGCCACCAACTCCTGCAAAGTACTCTGCTGTTTTATAAGATTAGCTATGGACTGACGGTAATTGTACAGTATGTCCTTTTGAAGCTGAGCGGTGCCGATGGTCATCGGATCTGTTGGTACGGGAGACAGTACCTGGATATAGGTTTTAGCTGTGTATTTTGGAGAGTACTTCTGTAAGAATTTCCAAATTCCTCCTCCGGCTGCGAGACCTAATATCGTACAAAAAATTATCAGCAAAATATGGCGTCGTAAAATACCAAGAACCTCTTTTGTTGTTAGCGAGGCGGCAGCAGATGGTCTGAGCACATTCGGTGTTGCCAGCCTGTTTGAAGTTTTTGGTTTTTCTTCTACCATTTCAATCTCCGTTTAGAGTTAAACGATGAAGTGTATATCAGGTTATAAATACAACTTCATGTTTATCCATAAAGGATATCAGGGCGAAACACGTTCAATAGCCTTGTTTATGCGCTGACGGGCTCTTTCGGACAGTTTGTCCTGGCCCGCTTCAAGCGCCATTTGATAAGCGGTAAGTGCCTCGCCTTTCGCTCCTATTTTTTCTTTTATCATGCCTTTGTGCTCGTACACCTCCGGAGGTATGAGAATTATTTTCTGCTCGCTATATCGTTGTAAGGCTGCATCCACAAATTCGCTTGCCTCCAGGTTTTTGCCGTTTTTATGCAACACATAAGCATAAGTATCCATGATGCCTGGGTCGTTCGGTTTTGCGTCCAGTGCCTGTTTAGCGTATTGGAGGGCCTCCGGCAGCCTCTGATTATACTCCGCAAGCAAGTACGCAAAATTGTTAAGAACATTGATATTCTTCGGCATTTCAGACAAGAGACTTTCGTAAACTGAGATGGCCATTTTGATATATTTGTTATCGGAAGTTTGTTCGTAGGCCTGGATCAAAGTATCCACTTTTTTCGTTATATAATTAACTCTGTTCGGAGTTTTCGGACCTGTCAGCTCGATGCATTTGTTTATATAATCCAAAGCCCTAACATATTCGCCCTTAATGTTTACTAAATTAAACATAACAAAATTGGCAGTAATTGAGTCAGGATCCGTTTCAAGCCTTTGCCGGCAGTAGTTGGTAACTTCGTCTGCTCCAAGCATCAGGAACATCCTCATCATGACCTCAGAAGCGAGGGCCTCGTTCGTCCCGGCCTTGTCGATAGCTATTCTGCAATATTCTGCGGCATTTGTTTTGTTTCCGAGACTATAATTTGCCTCGGCCATGCGCAGATACGCAATAGGGGCAAAGCTGCTGTCGAGATACTTTTTGCATTCTTCGAGGACTTGATTGATCTTCCCGGGATTCCAGTTATTTGAATTCACCTCTCCGGCTCCCATCAGCAAGGCCTTGAGATATCCATCAAATGCCGTGGCATATAGTATGTCACCTATCAGCTCTTCGGGACTTTGACCGAGGTTGTCCTCACGTCTGATCTGACACGCATTTCCATATAATCGCTCGGCCTTTTCATATTGGCCTGCATTCAGAGCGAAAGCAGCGGTGCGATTAAGCCAGTTTGCATTGTCAGGAAATTTCTCCAGAGTATCTTCGTAGAATCTGGTCAGTGCTTCTTTTCTGTCGAGCTGTGTGTAAATATGTTCAAGCAGTAATCTTGCTTCCTGGGGGGCACCTGGCTCAATAATGGTATTTTTAAGCTCGGTTATGGCGTCTTCATATCTTTTCGCATTCAGAAAAGCTCTTGCCAGAGAAACCCTGATTACAGGGTCATCTGATAATAACTTGCTTTTTCTGAGGTCACTAATTGCTTTATCGTATTCTGCCAGATTAATGTTGATTTCACCTCTTAAGCGCCATGCTACCGCGTTGTCCTGATCAGTCTGGAGATTTTTATTTGTAAGCTTTAAAGCTTTTTCCAGTTGCCCCTGTTTCATTAATAACCATGCCTGGAGCAGCAGTATTCTGGATTCATTTGGGTATTTCTCTTTAATGCTTTGTAGTTTGTATTCAGCTTCGTTTATAAGGCCGGTCCGCAGATATGCCTGGACCTGGGCAAGATGGTTGTCAACCGTATCTTCAAGTTGTACCAGTTCTTCTGAGTACTTCTTCACAGATTCCTGATCAGCGCTTTTTTCAGCAATCTGCATCAAACCCTTAATTATACTTATGTCTTTGGAGTTGTTTTTATATGCTTTCTCTAAAACTCTCGTGGCATCTTCATAGCGGCCAAGCTGAAGATAATGGTCCCAAAGCAATTGCTCATCCTGCGATTCTGTCAATAGCTTGATGGCCTCATTTTGCAGTCCTCTTGCTCTTAGATACTCCGCATAGTAATAGAGCATTCTCTTATCTTTCGGATTTATGCTTCTTGCCTGTTCGAAGGCAGATTTGGCAATATCGAACAATGTTTCTTTACTTTCCGTAGCGATTTGTTTGAGAGCCACCTCCATTGCCAGTTTTCCGAGCAGTAAAGCATTTTCCACACTTGGTTGGGCATCTTGTATATCCTGCCGAATCGCAACTGCCCTTAGCGGCTCCGCCGGAGCTATGAACTCGGCATACAAGCTCAGTAATTCCAGGTCACCAAGATTCAGTCCGATTGCTCTTTCCAAAGCTTTCCTGGTTTCAGCAACCTGATTCGGTAAAACATTAACACCAAGATTTTGGTTACGAGAGTACAAAGCTGTCGCCGCTCCTTTTGCTATTGTACCGTCCATGGGATTCAGATATGCTGCTTTGCGAATATCCTTACCGGCTGCGAGCTCATTTCCAAGAGCGGCATTGATATTGCTTCTAAGCAGATAAGCGAAAGAAAAAACTGGTTTCTGTGTCAAACATTCGTCAATTTTAGCCAGTGCATTCTTATATTCACCTTTCACTGCAGCCAGACGTGACTCATAGACCATACCCTGGCAACCGTCGAGGTCTTCATCGTGGGCTGTTTTTATGACTTGTTCTGCCAGTTCCCAGTTTTTCATTGCCAGCGCTATATCAAAAATATAATCCGTAGCAATTTTTATTTGCTCAAAAACCGAATCCTCCGGAGCATGATCTTTCGAGGTTGCTTTTGTGATGGCATCTGTGAGATGTTTGGTTGCTTTTTCATACTCGTTATTTCTATGGTAAAATATACCGAGTTGCAGGGACTTTTCAATTGAATCGGAAAGACCTAAAAGTACTTGCTCTTCTATATCTTTATATCTTTGCAGTGGGACCTCTTGGGGTAAAGGCTCATGTAGAATCCGCCTGTAAACCAATGCAGCAGTATTTTCCGGAAAATATTCTAAATATCGGTTGATAAAATCATTCAACTGGCTCAGTTCTCCCAGTTCTATGTAATTCCTGCAAATACTGATTAGCAAAGATTTTCCAACTGCATTTGGCTCTATTGCAAGTAGTTTCCGGGATAGTTCGGCTTTTAGGTGTATATAGTCATTCAATTCATTTGTCACGTACTGACTGTCTCCAGCCTGAATGTAGGTAGGCTCTTCTTCACCTGGTTCGGTCTCTTGTAAGACAAAGTTTTCCTTTTTTTTCTTCTGTGCTATCGCCAGTTGAATTTGTCTAATCCTGGCCTGGACCAGTTCCAGGCGAAGTTTAATTGTATCAGCGTTTTGTTCATGTATTTTGGCCAGCTCTTTTTCGGCGTCTTCAAATTGCGTTGCCCGGATGTAAGTTTTGATACGAAGATTTTGGCTTCTCTGGCTGAAACCGTGAGACTCTTCAAATGCGTTTATATGCTGTATCACTTCCGTCCATGGAATAAACTCCAAAGCAATCTCGGCATAATCCAGTCGAGCTTCAGGTTTGACATCTGAAATTCCTGAATGGAGCGCACTAATCATAAACTCTCTGACCGCACCAATTTCAGGAGAATTTTTAAAAATCACTGCAAGAGTGTAAGAAAGATGAGCAAATTCCATATCTTGCGGCCAGGGTGGTCCGGATGGTTTAAGTGCCTTGAGTTGTTCGTAAGCCGAATACAGTTTGTTAACGGCGGTCTTACGGTTCCCCTTGGCCAGTTCGAGCATCCCCTGCCATTTGATAATCAGCGGTTCCTCATTACTACCGAGAATCTGTTCAATTTCGTGTACGGTTTGCTCTGCATTGCTGAGCAAAGTCTTGGTTTGTGATTTTGATCTCTGTGCTCGGGGTTCAAGGATCTGCTCAACATAGCAGTTTGCCAGGAATGAATAAAGCTGAAATCTATTGATTATTCTTGTTTGATGTTGTGGACCGGGTATGTCCTGTGCCTCCGGGAAAGTCAGTGCATTTTTTGCTATTTCTATTGCCTTGTCGATATCCGCCTCCTGCTGATAGATAGAGAACTTGCGATAGTATAAATCAGCGGCATTGATCGCATAAACTACGTTTTGTTCGTCCAGAGATATTGCCTTCTCGACTGCTTCAATCGCACTATTTAGATTTCCGAAACTCAGTGCAGGACCGGAAAATTTCGAATAGATTAAATAAAATTCGGAAAGTGCAGAAAACACCTCCGCATTGGTGCTGAATCTGTTTGCGAGTGACAGGTAATCAGTTTCGAGTGACCGGATTTGTTTGGCACGCAGTTCAGAACCGCTATTTCTTGCGAGCATAAGTTTTAGCTGTAACAGATTTATATGTGCTCTTGGATTAGCATCAGAAATTTGAACCGCTTGTTCCAACAACTCCTCAGCTTGCTTTATAGCCTCATCTCTTTCCTCAAAATTGCCTAATGAAGCGAGTATTTCGCCTTTGGTAATAGCCGCCCTTGCTAAATGCCAGTAGGTATCGATATTATTTGGGTCGAGCTCCTGTGCTTTCTTTAAATCACTAACTGCCTGTGTGAGAACTTCGTCTTTATTTGTTACAGCTCCCTGACGTGCCATTTCAAGCGAACCGATACCTCTAAGTAGATATAAATATGGTCCCAGGTACTGACGGTTGGTCCTTTTTTGTTCTAATCCGGGGACATCCCACTGGGCTGTTTCTTCCATAAGCAGCCCTGTATTTTCAGCTACTTTTAAGAACTCGGATGCATCCTCGCATACACGTTGCCAAACTCCACTTACTCCACTTTCACCTATTATGTGAAAATATCTAAGCTGGCCATATCGTGCTTTGATGTTGTTCGGATTAATATTGATTATTTCGTTCCAACACGTCAAAATAAAAGGCCATTCCTGAGTTTCGAGATACATATCCAACATCATTAAAAGTACCTCTTGTCTAAGCTCATCGGTATTAGCGCGCGAATATGCTCTGTGGAAACTGCGTTCAGCCCTGTCGAAATTTTGTTCTTTTACCCGTTCATCGGTCGCTTTATGAGCGGCTGTGATTGCAGCCTGAGCATCTTGGATGAGTTCTTCAGGATCCCTGTTGGCTGTCAGAATTGCTAAAATAGAAACTAAAAGAACGACTGCAAAAACTGCCGAACCTATCAGTGCTACTTTTTTATTTAACCTCCTTTTTGGCATAAATCGACCTCGTATTAAATGTTTCTTATTGTGTAATTTAGTATGATGTTTCCTTCATTATTTATTGCGTAACATATATCTTGCTTCACTGTTCCAAATCAGGCCAATGTTCATTCTCTATAATAGGCAAAATCACGGATAAAAGTTTTTCACTTGCTGCGATTGCTTCCTCTTTACTCGGTGGGACTGAGGCCTGGTTAAAAGCCAACTCCACCTTGCTAAAGTACGAAAATTTTTGGAAAAGGTTCTTATTCAAAGCTATCCGAGCCTCTTCTCTACTGCTCGCATACTCTCTGTTAACTTTGAAAAAATAAAGAACTGGAAATTTTTCGGCTCTTTGCCAGAGATTTGCTTTGGGGCTACCGAAAACAAGATACTTTCCAGGGATTTTCCTCTCGAACCCGGAATCGTTTTTTATTTCTAATGTCACACTGTCGGAAGCCAATCTCTGAAAGCCGCCCCCGACATAACATTCTTCCGGCACGTGCGGTATTCTGTCCGGGCAGTCGTAATATGTTATAAATACAAGGCAATGTTTGGCCGGACTATTAACTTCAGCATTAGTATCTTCAAGAATCCACTGAATGTAATCTTTAGTGCCTAATGCTTCGGCCACTTCCGCATTTTCAATTTTGAACTTGTTAACTGGTTCAACTTGATATGGAGCTATGCCATATTCGTCCAGGAGGTCTAAGGATTTTTTCAGGGGTATCGGTTCTTTTTTCAAATACAGACCAAGCTTGTTTATAGTGACTGACATTCCGGCACCGGCTGTTGCGAGTACCGCTGTGCATATCAGAAAAGCAGGCTGCAAATAAACTCGAATATTTCTTGTGTTTTTCATCACGACTCACGGCTGCGGACCACAATGTCCTCACTAACCGCTCCACCTTCGTCAATAAACAGACTTGACATAAACCACGCAAGTAAACCGTATAAACAAAAAGCTAAAGGTAACATCGTCATTCCAAGGGCATCGTGATAAATGCCCTGAGTATATTTTGGATGTATCAGAACATAAATAAATCCGGTTACTGTTACTCTTACAATATTGCAGAATATTGCTATCGGTATGGTACTGGTTAAAAGTATAATCCGCTGCCACAAAGGCCTGTAGTGCAAATACGCCATAGCAACACCCAGCGCCAGAAATGCCATCAGCAGTCGCATTCCGCTGCAGGCCTCAGCAACGTCAAGGGAAGGTTCCAGCCTCTGACCCTTATATATCACATCTATAACAACACCTCTCGCTGTTGCTTCCATTTGAGCAACTAAATTCAGAAGAGCCGTTGCTGCGGTGGCCGCCCATTGTCGCATGGGTATGGTGATTCCTCTGTAGAGCCTGCCCGGTAATGGTACGGCAAATATTAGAAAAGCGACCGGCAGCCAGGTATATCTGATTAAACGCCATCCGCCCAGCAAAAGCACAATCGCTCCAAGGGATGCTATCATGGATATCGAACGAAAATATGCCCATCCGGAAGGGCTGACAGTATTAAAGATATAAAACAGAATTCCACAAATCAGAAATAGTAAGCCGAGATAATTTGGTCTTGTCTGAAGATTTAGAATCTCTTTCTTATGCTGATTGATGAAGTATAAACTGAAAAGAGGTATTAAAAAACCGTGCGACCAGCTACTGTCGGTTATCCATCGGTAAACAATACTATTGATTTCTCTATGAAAAAGATACCAGAATAATCCGCCTGTTATCAATATTTTGATGTAGTTGTGCAGACCAAGCTCGCGCCATTGATGCCTGGGTGTACCTGTCCCCTGCTTTTTGGTTCCCACTGTACGGTTATTTGCCGGGCGTCTATTTTGCACCTTACTGAAGAACAAAGCCCCGGCAAAATGGGATTCCTCTGCGATTTGAGATGTGATATTATCCACGATATATAAACTTTAAGCATTTCTATAAAAAAATAGAACTGTGAAGTTCCACAGTTCTAAGCTTTATCTTATCAAGCCTTTTAGAACCAGTTCGGAATCGGTCTGCGAGTATAGAAATCTCTGTCGGCAAAATTACGATCATAAACAAAACCGAATCCGTAAGTGGCCCTGAACGCATTTCGCAAAATCGCACGCCATCTGGCAGTTGCATGAGTACCAACATTGATTAAATCATGTGGTTTAATAAAGAAGTCCGGTTGCTCGCCGTTGTAGATCTTATCCAAATCCACCATAACGATTTCTTCCTTCTTCCTGCCGATTCTCCTTATCACTTCACAACGCTTCGGCCACGCCAGAGGTGCAAAACCACCTGCAGCAGCTATGGCCTGCTTCAGAGTCATTGGACGACCTGTTATTGGAATGGTACCTGTACGATTAACATTACCCATAATATAGAATTCACCAACTATATCTACCGGTACAAAAATGGTGTCACCAGGTTTTATAACGATATTATATCTTGGGTCACCGGCAAGCAGCTTATCGGTCGGAATTTTTATCAGCCGTGTCTTGGATTCCTGTTCAGACCATCCGAAGTCCGGCATCGCTACTTCTTCGGGAGGGGCAATATATTGTCGCTGAGGCTGAATGACAGGCTCTATTGGTTTTGGTTCACCAACCTGCATGGGCACCCATTTGCCATTCTGGAATACCCACTCAATATGTCCGTTTTCTCTCTGAGTTTCTACCGGCTCAACAGGACCTGTTTGCACGGGTACCCATTTACCGTTCTGGAATACCCATTCTATATGTCCCGAATTTTCTGTATCTGAAAATTCACCGGTTCTTCTGACGGTGACTGATCCCGGGGATGATCCAAATCTCCTTTTTTGATTCATTTGCGTGTTTACTTGTCTGTCGTTTGGAACCGAAGGTATGTTTGAGTTGAATTCTTTGTTCGCATTTCCCCTCGCATTCGTTTCACTTACTCTTCCGGATCTTTCAGACAGAGTATTTAATACTTCCTGCACGCTTATGGGTTGGTCGATGGTATTTGAATTCGGCATGTTAGACATTTGCAGGATAGTTTCTCTGTCGGCCCGGTTCTGTGTACGAGTGTTGAACAATTCAAAACCTTTGGGAACTCCGGCAGATTCATTGTTGGTAATTATTTCGGATGAAGATATAACCACATTGCTTTGAGGCCAACGAAATTGATTTTGTGTTTTAGATGAGGCAAAATACTGCCTTTGTGGTTTCGATGCTGCATTTCCACGTCCGATTGTCTTTAGCTCAAGGTCGCCGGAGCCGAGTTTGCTCATCGGTTGTGTTTTATTTTCATTCTCTACACGTCGTGACACATATATGTAGCTGACGTTAAACTGCCTTGTACCGCTTGCCATGGCAATGGCATCGGTCAGCCTGAAATTATATCGGGGAATAACGTACCTGTTCGGAGCAAGCACCCCGTCACCCAATATTGAAAATGCACGCTGTTGTGAGCTTATCAATGTTACGGTAACTAAAGGATTTTTTAGTAAGTTTGGAGAAAGAATTTCCTTTATTCTCTCTTCGAGTTGCGTCTCAGTTAAGCCTGTCGCCTCGATAACTCCGACTTCTTGTATTGATATTTTCCCGGTTTCTGTTACAACGTAATCATTAACAAACCGTGTCCCAAGACCAAGTAATTCGTAAATGTCCACCCTAACAATGTCACCGGATTGAAATGTATAATCAGTCTCGTCTGGCAGCGTATCTATTGGCTTTGGTTCTTCTCCATCTTCCCAAGCTATGGAAGTCTCTTCTGCGACGCCCAGGGAATCCAAAATCACATTAACCGCAGGGACAGTGCGAAATCGACCTACCTGTGTTGGGTCAAAAAACTTATTGCCGCAGCCGGTTGAAATTGCCAATAGCAAAAAGGATATAACGAATAGGAAGTAACTAATTCGGATATTGCTTTTAGTTACTCTGTAGTACATGGCAGTTAACTTCCAATAACACTGTTTACAGGCTAATAAGACTTAAAGATAGACAAAATCATTGTCATACGAACAGATTTATCGGTTTAATATCTGGCTCGCTTAACTTTTTTTAACCCTCATAAAAGCAATATTACAAAGAGATTAAAGGCCGGTGGATATCTGTTTGAAACTATCAGTTTCGGCCGATTTGAATGTATTCACAACATTGTTTCTCAGCTAAAGCTATGGTTTTTTACCACTACAACTACAAGGTCATAAAGCATTTATAAGGTCGAACGCTTTGCTGATATGATTGCATTAAGGTTGTTCATGTAGAAATGTGAATTGATAAGATTGGTTATACTTTATGGAGTAAAAACCTATCAAACCATAACATCGGTTTAAGGCCGATAAATAATATGATTCCAGTATAGATAAACGAGCCTTTTTTGGAGTAAATAATGTTAACAACATAAAAAATTTGTGGGTCACAATTTAGAATATTTATATGGGGGATAAGGTGCTTTGAAAATTTTTTAGCTTTTTTATGAGTTTATTTCCAACTTTTTGTTAGAATGGGCGTTCTTCAGTTTAGAAGAGCCCATGTTACATTCGTAGAAGAGCAGGTTAAAGATATTTAATTTATGGAGGTACGACAATGTTCAAAACAAGAATTGTAAGAAATTTTACTGCTGTAAGCCTATTGGTTTTGTTTGTTTTTACTGCAACACTGTGGGCTCAAAGCTCGAAAAACGACCAATTACTTAAAATGGTCCCTGCCGAGGCTATCTTTTACGTTCAAATTAACAGTTTTGATAATGCTATGAGCCAAATAGACCAGTTTCTCGCTGGTGCTTCGCCCATGCCTATGGGAGTCTCGATGTTGGTGCGAGGGCAGTTGATAAACCTGTTAGGTAGTCCTCAGTTGAACGGCTTAAACACGAGCGGTAGTTTTGCAATATTCGGGGCGGCTATGCCCGGTGGAACAGAGCAAGCCAAACCAGCTCCGGAAATGTTTGTCGGCATACTTGCTCCTGTTACAGATTATAAACAGCTAATCGATGGAAATCCTAATTGTGCTCAGCCTGATGAGAAGGGAGTTTCCAAAATAACAAAAAATGAAACACCCATTATGCTGGTCACCAAGACAGGCGACTACGCACTTTTAAGTTGGGCGAACGATTATGACAAACTTGTCGCGATGGCAAAAGGAATTTCAGCGGCTGATGCAAAGGGTCTTGCGAGTACTCTTAATGCTGCTGAAACAAAGCAGGCCATGACTGAGCCGATTTGGGC
>CAZMWN010000029.1:0-20051 GCA_964569935.1 uncultured Pirellulales bacterium | reverse complement strand
AAAGCCCATGTGTTACCAATTACACCATCGGGTAACAAAAAAAAATTAAAAATAAAAACTAAAAAGCAAAAATTATTGAATCGCCGTTATGCGGCGATGACTACATTATTTTTGAGTTTCAAATTTTAACTCTCTTTTGTTTGTCACGGGAGCCTTAGGCCCGATTTGGCTCCATCGGAGGCTTGAGTCAACCACGCCGTGAAAACTGTTGACCCCACTTTAATTCTACCCCGTGCGACAGAGCGTTCACAAGCACAGCATTATACTAAAATAAAAAGGTGATTCAACTATTTTTCAAAAAAAATGGACAGATCAATTATTTGATTCGGCTGATTTTGATTTTAATCTGTCCTGCTATTCGTGGCCATTGAATCTTTTCCGACCAGCCCCAGGCTTTAGCCGTAGCTGCTTTTATTGCTGTTTTTAACGCAGAAACCGGTTCGGTTTTACCTTTCAGGCCATTCAGGAATCCGGCTAACAAATAATCGCCGCAACCGACTGTGGATATTGCTTTTTTACGACTAACACGTTTCCCCTCCCACGAGCCCTTTTTTGTTACAAAAATAGCACCATTTTTACCACGGCTTATCAGGACAGCCTCTACTTTGCCTAAAAGCTTTTGTCCTGCCTGTGCCAGAGATGCGGGATTGTCTTCAATCTGCTTTCCTGACAACTCACTCAACTCCTGGATGTTCGGTTTTATTAACCAGATATGGCCTGTTTCAGCAATCTTTCTTAGAGCCGGCCCTGAAGTATCCAGTACAATTTTTGCCCCGGCTTTGTGACAAATTTTTATAATCCGAATAACATCTTCTAAAATCTTTTCTTCAGGCATTGCCCCGGCAAAAACACAGATGCTGTTTTTGTTAACCAATGACTGCAAATTTGAATTTAGTTTTCGTAGTGCTCCCGGGCAAGCCAATCGGCTTTTGCTTCGCAGATGCATCTCTTTGTTTTTTGCAGTATCAATAATTGTAATATTCTGCCTTGTGCTACCGGTGACAGTAATCATTTTGACTTTAATTAAAGGCCATAAGGACCGCACAGCCGTTTGCATTTGTTGATAGTCATTGCAGCCCCAAAGACCTGCTGCGATACTTCTTTGCCCCATCCAGGCCAGGGCCTTGGAGACATTCAGTGCTTTTCCCGCAGGAGTAATGGTCTGCTCATCTATATTTATATGCAGGCCCCAGTCCGGATTTTGTCCCCGGCATGTTATATCCCATGCCGGTGACAGACCTACTGTAATTATTGAAGGCTCGTGTTTCATTGATATTCCATCCAATCCTGATTTAGCTTTCCAGCCAGTCGGCTCCGAGCTGGCCGCAGGCTGCCTTTATGCCCCGGCCCATCCTAAAGCGAATAGTTGTCTCAATGCCGGAATTGTCCAGTATTGCTGCAAACTTTTTGATGCGACTGCTATCGCTGCCCACAAATTCACATCCCGGATGCGGATTGTGTGCTATAAGGTTTATATGACACATCAGCCCGCGTAGTAGCTTAGTCAACATTTGGGCGTGCTCGGCCGAATCATTTAATCCTTTTATCATAACATACTCAAAGGTTACCCGCTGGCTGGTACTGCTCTGATAGTAACGCAGTACTTTGAGCAGTTCGGCTAATGGATATTTGGTATTTATAGGCATCAATTGCGTTCGTAATTTGTCGTTTGGGGCATTTAGTGACACTGCCAGTCGGGGATGTAACTCTTCCTGTGCCAGTTTTTTTATTGCCGGCACAATCCCGCAGGTGCTTATTGTAATATGTCGTATGCCGATGTTCCTGCCTTTTGGATGGTTTAATATCTGTATCGATTTGATAACCGCGTCGTAATTTAGAAGCGGCTCACCCATGCCCATATATACAACGTTTGTGATTGTGCCTTCATCAGCCTCGACGGTATTGACCTGGTCGATTATTTCCGCTGCGGTCAGGTTTCGGCTGAATCCGAGCTTCGCCGTGGCGCAAAACGAACAGTCCAGTGAGCAGCCAACCTGTGTCGAGATGCAAACCGTTCTCCGCCTGCTCTCAGGCAGCAGGACGGTCTCGATTCTGTTGCCGTCTTCGAGTGTGAACAGGTACTTGACTGTTCCATCTTTATCAATCAGTTTCTTTTCGATAACAGGGCCGGATATATTGTAACCCTGCTCGATAAGTTGTTGCCGGAAGGCTTTGCTCAAAGGCGTAATTTGTGAAATCTCCGTGACGTCCTCAACGTGTATAAAATGGAAGATATATCCTGCCAGATATTTTTTCTGACCCAGCCCTGTAATTAACTGCTCAAGCTCACCAAGCGTCTTGTCTTTGAGATCCATGTTCATAATCAGGAGATTTTACCAGATGTGGGTCTGTCTGTCGAATTCGCAGAAATGTGAGATAGGATAAAGCGCAGGAGATTGCTTCTTGTTGCTCTATTTTTTTCAGGACAGCAAAGCCTAAATAGTTCCAGAAC
The DNA here is from genome assembly GCA_964569935.1 of uncultured Pirellulales bacterium. Classification (GTDB taxonomy): domain Bacteria; phylum Planctomycetota; class Phycisphaerae; order Sedimentisphaerales; family Anaerobacaceae; genus JAFGPS01. The sequence continues at coordinate 17,599 of CAZMWN010000029.1, read as the reverse complement.
TTAGTCGTCTTCGCTATCGGTGGATATATATTCTTTCTGACCCTCGCTGACATATGCCGGCTCGGGAGGATTTTCATCCTCAGCTAGGTCTTGGTAGCCCGCTTCGGCATCGGCCTCCATCTGTGCCCGGACATGCTCGTACTCCTCCAGCGTCATAAGCACTTCCCTGGCCTGGCTGCCTTTATATTCGCCCAGTATTCCTGAAGCTGCCATCATCTCGATTATGCGTGAAGCTCTGGCATAACCGATATTAAGCTTGCGTTGAAGTAGTGATACGCTGCCTCTCTGACTCTCCAAAACGACGCGAACTCCATCGTCAAACAAATCATCCTTGACCATCTCGGAAGGGTCCAGCTTCTTGATTTGGGTTAGCTCAGGATGGAATTGCGGCTCAGCGATATCCTTGAGATGCTTGACGATCCCTTTAATCTCGGCATCATCGACATAAGTGCCCTGCGCACGAACCAGATCGCTCGTACCCGGCTTGAGAAACAGCATGTCACCCTCGCCAAGCAAAGTTTCGGCACCGTTCTGGTCGAGGATGATTCGGCTGTCCATACGCGCAGCAACGCGGAAACCGATTCTACACGGCATATTGGATTTTATCAGCCCGGTAACCACTGTTGCCTGAGGCCGCTGAGTTGCTAAAATAATGTGAATGCCGATTGCACGGCTTTTCTGCGCCAGGCGAACAATGTAAGCTTCAATCTCCTTGGCTGCAGTCATCATTAAATCGGCAAGCTCATCGAGGACTATCACAATATAGGGAAGTTTCTTCGGAATCTTTGCTTCTTCCTCGGGACTGCTTGGATTGAATCGTTTGAGAATTTCTTCTTCACCAAGTTTATTAAACTCTTCAATATTCTTAACCTTAGCTTCGGCCAGGATAGAATAACGCTCATCCATCTTTACTGTGGCCCATTCAAGTATCTTGACAGCCATCTGGGTCTCAGTGACTATTGGGCACATCAGATGCGGGATAGTATTGAACGCAGTCATCTCGACCATTTTCGGATCAATCAAAATCATCTTTACTTCGTCGGGTCGTTTTGTCAGCAATATTCCGGTGATAATGCTGTTTATGCAGACACTCTTGCCTGAGCCGGTCGTACCGGCGATAAGCAAATGCGGCATTTTTGCAAGGTCCGAAACGAGAGCTTCGCCGGAAGAATCCTTGCCTAAGAACAGTGGTATCTGCATCCTTTGTGGTTTGCTGCCGGATAGGTCCATCATACTTTTAATGCGGACTTTTTCTTTTTCGCTGTTTGGAACCTCGATACCGATTGTGTGTTTTCCGGGTAATGGAGCCACAACTCGAACGGCACCAACACCCAGTGCACGAGCCATGTCGTTTGCCAATGCTGCTATCTGGCTGACTTTCACACCTGCAGCGAGTTTCAACTCAAACATTGTCACGACCGGCCCGGTATCAGCAGCGACGACTTGTGCGTTCACGTTAAATTCCGAAAGCAGTTGCTCTAAAGCGGAAGCCTTGGCCTTGATAATCTTCTCCTGCACTGAGGCATAACCATACTCTGGTTGTGCAAGTAGTTCCAATGGTGGCAAGGTATAATCCTCGTAGGATGGCTGAACGAATGAACGTTTGGGAGTCTTTGTCTCGGTACGTCTGGTCTTTTCGCTGTCTAATCGTTTGACTGGAACGCTATCCGAGCGTTTCAAGGGAATACTTTCAATCCGTTTTCCTTTTTTGTCATCTGTGTGTTTGGCTATTGTACTGGCGATGGATAATGGTTTTTGTTTGGCACTTAATTTTCGCCATATTTCGCTTATTACCTGTGAATGCTGCTTCGCAACCGACCAGGCCGGCACCATCACACCCGTGAACTGTCCGACTCCAAAACCTAAAAATCGCAGCAATATTATTACGATACCATCGGCTAATAAAACAGCACCGACAATCCATAGGGCTATAACCAATATGAAAGTGCCTAATGAGGCGAAATGGTTTCGCAATAGCTGCGCTGCTCCGATGCCGAGTATCCCGCCGGAACCTATCGGGAAGTTGAAGATTTGATGCGGCCATAAGCAATAGAAACTTGTTGAAGCTGCAAGAGTTACCAAACATAATCCAATTATGCGTAATCCAGGCTGGATCATTGTGTGATTTGTAAGTTTCATCACTAACAAGCAGATTACGGAAGTTAATATGATAAATATGCCCGGGCCAATGTAATACAGAGTATAATACGCGCAAAAAGCCCCAATCGGGCCACATAAGTTGGATGTGGGAATATTATGAGGATGGGCAAATTTGCTTGGCCAGTCATTGATGTTAAAGCTAATGCAACTGAATAAAAGAAACAGGCACACCCCTATCCAGAGACACGCTGATGCCGTCAGGGCCACCGAACGTGTTCTTTCGACTTTTGACGCTTTCTTGTATGATCTTTTCTTACTCAAATCTTCTGCTCCTTATTTAACCCATGAGATAAAATGCGACATTTCAAGGATTAAAGTCCTATAATATTATCCTTCCGAGGACAAAAACGGGACTGCCCTGGAGTGGACTTACCTTATATCGGCAGCTTTTGGGCCTTTTCTACACAATTGAACGATATCGACAGACGTAATACGAGGTGTTTTACAACATAAGGACTTAAAATCGGTGATTTGCCTTCAATAATTGGAAAATGGAAATTGTCATTCCAGAAAACACACACTTTTATATTGACTTTTTGAAAAAAAAGGGTAGATTTACCAACTCTTACGAAAAGGATATAACTCAACCCTGAATTTTTACTAATCCCTGTTGAGAACCTGTTGTGTATTCAGATTATATTAGAAATGTAGCGATAATAGCACATGTTGACCACGGCAAGACAACGCTTGTGGATCAGCTTCTGTACCAGTCCGGAATGTTTCGGGATGAGGAACTTGACAAGCTGGCCGGCGGGCAGCATGGCTTGATTATGGATTCTAATCCGCTGGAGCGGGAACGCGGTATCACAATTCTAAGTAAAAACTGTGCTATTGACTATACGGACTCCAAGGGCATTGAATATAAAATCAATATTATTGATACACCGGGGCATGCTGATTTTGGCGGAGAGGTAGAGCGTGTCTTGAAAATGGCGGATGGTGTACTGCTTTTAGTTGATGCATTTGAAGGGCCTATGCCGCAGACGAGGTTTGTATTGAGTAAGGCGCTCAAGTATAAAATTCGCCCTATAGTCGTAGTCAATAAGGTGGATCGCCAGAACAGCCGGCCGGATGATGTTGTCAATGAAGTATTCGATTTGCTTGTTCAGCTTGTTGCAAACGATGAGGCACTCGATTTTCCCTGTGTTTATGCATCAGCAAAAGAAGGATGGGCGACGACGGATATTAATATTAAAACCGACAATATGCAGGTTATATTCGATACTATTATTAATAACGTTCCCCCTCCTAAGGTCATCGCCGATGCTCCGTTGCAAATACTGGTAACCAGTCAGGAGTATTCAGATTATGTCGGGAAAATAGCAATAGGCAGAGTTTTCGCCGGACAGATAAGTGAAGGCCAGAGAGTTACTGTAATTGACAAAGAAGGGCTGCATACACAGCAAAGGATTATGCAAATCCATCAGTTTTACGGTCTTGGCCGAAGGCAGGTTTCAAGCGTTCAGGCAGGTGATATATGCGCGATATCCGGGCTTGATCCCGTTGACATTGGTGACACTATCGCCTGTGCGGACAAACCTTCAAGGCTCGCAGTTATTTCTGTTGATGAGCCGACAATGACAATGACGTTCAGAGTTAATGATGGGCCTTTTGCCGGTAAAGATGGAAAATATGTCACCGGCAGACAGATTGGAGAAAGACTCGAAAAAGAACTTCAGAATAATGTTGCATTGAGAGTCGAAGCGGGGCAGAGCCCTGAAGAATTCCAGGTTTCAGGCAGAGGGCTGATGCACCTTGGTATTTTGTTAGAGAATATGCGGCGGGAAGGATATGAGATTTGCGTGGGTAAGCCGAATGTAATTTTGAAGGTTGTTGATGGCAGAAGGCATGAGCCGATAGAGTTACTTGCGGTGGATTGCCCTCTGGATTGTCAAAATTCCGTGATGAGCCTTTTAGGTGACAGGCGAAGTGAAATAGTCAAAATTGATGCCAAGAGCGGGGCGGAAGATTTTATTCATATGGAATTTATGATACCTTCGCGAGGCCTGTTCGGTCTTCATACCAGAATGATGAATGCCACTGCTGGCAGGGCGATAATGCATCATACGTTTGAAAGATATGAGTTGATGCGTGGCGCGATACCACAGCGGAAAATGGGAGTTATGATCGCTACCAATACCGGACAAGTAACAGCCTATGCGCTTGATGCTTTATACGACCGTGGATTCTTTTTTACTGAGCCGGGCGAAAAAGTGTATGAAGGACAGGTAGTCGGTGAGCACTGCAAGGAGAACGACATACCAGTAAATGTGGTAAGAAGCAAACAGCTTACCAATATTCGGGCGGCAGGCAAAGACGATTCAGCCAGGGTGAGACCGGCACGAAAGATGAGCCTTGAGGCAGCTATGGAGTATATCCAGGCCGATGAGCTTGTCGAGATTTGCCCGAATCCGTAAACGACTCCTGAAGGAAGTAGACAGAAAACGATACGCTCGCCAAACTTCTCAGGTAATATAAGTGAGGGTTGGACACTTTCTATTTGAGAAAGAGAGGTTTTATATGCCTCTCATAAATATTCTCCGTGACATTGGCTGCGATTGTTTCCTCGTATTTGTCCAGAGCATCTGTAAATCGTGTGCCCATCTCGGCGGCAATTTTGTATCCTACATGCAGGAGCTGGCGTAAATTAGGATTAAATTCCGGGCACGTCTGGTCGTGTCGTAGCGCCGCGGCAAATTGCTGCCCATCCCATGTGTTAATCTCTTGTGCGTTTGGAAGTTTCGCCGGATCGATATCAATCACAGTAGCATACGGTCCGCAAAGTTCATCCATGCGTGTCAGTGCTTCGACATAAATTCCTTTTGCAATAACAAGACCGTCTCCGCCGGCTATTGCCAGGCCAATCAGTTCTTCCAGCCAGGTTGTACCGGCTGTCTTGATATGTAGCCCTGCGTCAAATTTTTTCATTGCAGATTTCATCGGCCCGTATATCGAGGATTTATCACTGCCGGAATGGATGCTGAGCTTGAGGTTCTCAGGCAGGCCAAATTCTTTGACGGCAAAGGCAACAACAGCCAGATCTTCTTCAAATTCCTTCGCAAACTGTGTTACGTCACCTACATAATCCACACCTTTATTGAATCTGCCGGTGAATTTGGGTGCGATTGTCTGGGCCGGGACACCTTCATCGGCGATTGCGGCTAAGATAAAGAGCATCTCGAGCGGCGTCTGTGGCTGGTCGGTCTCGTCCATGGAAACTTCGGTGATGAAATTATCCGCACCTTTGGCCGCCGTGATATGGCTGTAAATTTTTCGCGCCTGTTGAGCGGCCAACAGTGTTTTATTTGCAATTTCTTTGATTCTCTCTTCGGTGATTTCGAGAGGCTGGTCAACACCGTCAATTGAAAATGAGCCGATGTATTGTTTATGCTTTTGGGTAAAGGCGTTGACATCTGCTTCGTTTGCCGGTTTGCCGATGAAATCAGCGACATCGAGCGTGAAGAAGTCACTTGATTTGATGAATTCATCAACATTACCCAGGCCGATATGGTCCGCGTCCACAAAATAAGGCCCATCCCATCGGCAGACTTTCACGGCGTCATCAGCTTCTTTGCGAGTATCAGCGTGTTTTGTACTGATGATAGTATGCTCTCTGTGCGATTTGTTCCAGACAGGGGTAATATTTACGCCTTGTTGCTTTGCCTTGATAATTGCAGCTAATTGGGCCTTCCCCTGATGGCTGAACCTGTCACCAATTCCAAATGAATACTTTTCCAGAATCATACGTTAACTCTCCAATTTGAAGAAATTTTTACTATCCGGTCGTGGTACTTATTACTTCTCTCGGGATATTACATATTGATAAGCTTCAGTAAGTTAGGAATAAACAGGGAAATCTGCGGAATATATGTAACTATCATCAGAGCAACTACCATAGCGGCGAAGAATGGCAGAAGGGGACGCGTTACGTTGACTATTGTAGTCTTACCGACACCACAACCTACAAACAAACAAGTGCCGACAGGCGGAGTACAAAGTCCGATGCAAAGATTTGCTATCATAATCAGACCGAAATGAACCGGATGAATACCAAGCTGCTTGACCACCGGGAGAAAAATTGGAGTAAAGATTAAAACCGCCGGTGTCATATCCATAAAAGTCCCGACAAATAAAAGCAGGACATTGATAATCAATAAAATTACGATTTTATTATCCGAGATGGATAATAATGCCGCACTGACGTTCTGCGGAATATTTTGGGTGGCCATTATCCATGACATTGCCGATGAAGTTGCAATCAGAAGCATCACAACGGCGGTGGTGATTCCACACTGCAGTAAAATTTCAGGTATTTCTTTGATTTTGACTTCCCTGTAAACAAAAACCGCCAGGATAAATGCGTAAACTACAGCGATAGCGGCGGCTTCGGTTGCGGTGAAAATCCCTCCTAAGATTCCGCCCAATACAATCACTATGAGCAACAGGCTCAGGATTGCACCCTTAAACGCCTTGAGGATTTGTATCAATCCGGCCTTGGCTCCGGCACCGTAATTTCTTTTCTTACTGATGATACCACTGACCAACATTAACAATAAACCAAACACTATCCCGGGCAGGATTCCCGCCATAAACATTGCCACAATGGATACTCCGCCACCGGCGACAAGGGCGTAAACAATCATAATATTACTCGGAGGAATCATTAATCCTGTAGTGGCGGCGGTAGTTGAGACGGCGACATTGAAATCTCTGTGATAGCCTTTTCTGTTCATTTCCGGAATCATAAAGCCGCCCACTGCTGATACTGCGGCGACCGACGAGCCGGAGAGCGCTCCAAAAAGCATACAGGTTAACACATTGACATAAGCCAGTCCGCCTGTGAATCGACCTACAAGAGTGCCTGCAAAATCTATGAGTCTGCGCGCTATTCCTCCTCTTCCCATAAATAGACCGGCCAAAACAAAAAACGGTATTGCAAGAAGTGCGAAAGAGTCGATTCCTGTAGCCATCCTCTGAGCGATAATGTCCGAGGCACCGTTGATTGAGCCCATTACATAAACAATGGTTAAAAATGTTGATATGCCGATACTGATTGCAATTGGGACATTAATTAAAAGAAGAATGACAAAACTAACAGTGAGAATTAGCACTGGTATATCCATTACGAATTATCCTTTTGAGGTTGCTGTCTTTTTATTTAACAACGAATTGACAGTTTCGATAATATTTTCGATGGAGAAAATTACGATAAAGAATCCGCTGATGGGCACAGCGAGATACACATAACCCATCTGGAGGTTTAGTGCCGGGGTTGGCTGGGAATTCCTAAGTGCTGAGGAGACAAGTCTGGAGCCGCCGTAAATTAAAACGAAATATGCGAAAATCGCCACAAGAAGATAAACGATAATCTGGCCGATGTCTCTCCATCTTTCGTTTAATTTGTTCACAAAATAGTCTACGCCAAGGTGACTTTTTCGGATAAATCCTATGCTGGCTCCGAGTAATGAAACCCAAATTAACAGCAACCTCGCAAGCTCTTCGGTCCATGGACTCTGGTGTCCTAAAACGTATCTTGTAAAGACTCCCCAGACAACGTCGATAACCAGAATACCCGTAACTAATATCACGGTTAATTCGAGGCCCTTTTCCAGCCATGTCTTCAATTTGATTATAGTTTTGAGCATATCTGTTCTCCGTTGTGTCATAAAGCATCACATCGGGACTGTGAAGGACGAGATTACTGCACTTTATCAATTTCCTGCATAATTTCACCTACTTCCGTGCCGTTGTAGGATTCGTGCATCTTTTTGACTTTTAGTCTGAATGGTGTTTTATCAGGATGATAAATTTTCACGCCGTTTTTCTGAACCATTTCGAGGGCTTTTTCCGTATCCTCTTTCCACAGTTGTTTTTGATAGGTTACCGATTCATCTGCTGTTTCCTGAATCATTTTTTGCACATCCGCCGGGAGATTGTTCCATGTCTTGGTGCTTATCAATACTATATCGGGAACCATTGTATGCTCATCGAGACTGTAGTGTTTGCAGACTTCGTAATGACCGGAACGATAAAAACTCGGCGGATTGTTTTCCGCTCCGTCAACAACTCCCTGCTGTAGTGAGGTGTATAATTCGCCCCAGGCGATAGGTGTAGGCGAAGCTCCCAGTTCCTTTATCATCTGCATCGATGTTTTACTTTCCTGAACCCTTATTTTCATCCCTTCGAGGTCCGCCGGCGTCAATATTGGTTTGTCTTTCGTATAAAAACTTCTGCTTCCGGCATCATAATAACACAGACCTTTGAGACCTTTCTCTTCACCTGCCTGTAACAGTTTCTTTCCAACAGGCCCTTCCAAAACTTTCCAGAGATGTTCACTATCTCTGAATAGATAAGGTACACTGAAAACACTCATTGACGGGATAAAGCTCTCCAGCGGCGAAGTTGATACTTTAGTTATATCGAGCAGTTCCAGTTGGACCTGTTCTATCATCTCACGTTCCGAGCCTAACTGCTCACCGGGGTATACCTGTAAAATGATTTTACCGGCGGATTTTTCCTCAAGCTTTTCTGCCATAAAAATCATTGCTTTATGGACCGGGTGCTCAACATCGAGTGCATGTCCCATTTTAAGAACAGTAACGTCGCTTTTCTTACTACAACCGGACAAACCAAAGGCAAGAAATACCACCATAATAAAAGAAACTGCTCTGCGTGTCATAATTTAACTCCTTTTGATAAAAACATAATATCACACCAAAAAGATTCAACTATAAACCCGCGTTGGACGCGGGGCTGATTAGTGAACTTAGTGTCTTACCTGTGTTTTTACATCTAAGGACTACATAGTAACAAAAATCGTTCGCTTGTAAATTGAAAATTAAAAAACCCCGCAGCGCATCCTTTCGCCACGGGGCAATGAAAAATACTCAAGCATGCTCGAAAACAGCCATCAATGGAGCCAACTAACTATCATAAGCCTTGAGCATTATTAATTTGATGTTAGTTTTTATCTGCCTAATTATTAGTCTTGTCCAGATTACTGGAACTCTGCCCGATTTTTGTAGGTATTCTTACTTCCACGCCGAGTCGACCCAATTCGCCGGCCACTTCCGGTTGTCTGGGGTCAAGTTGAAAACTACGAGTAAAATATTCCTTTGCCCGTTCTTTGTCGTTTCTGCTCAGATAATAGTATCCTATTTTCTTATGAATTTCTGAAGAGTTAGGTGCCAAATTTAGCGCCTGTTGAAAACAAACCATTGCATATTTATCAAGCCGTTCATTCTGAAAAGCTAATGCAAGTTCAAGTGATTGAGTAGGTGAGACAGAAACCTTGTTTATGTATATATCGGCATAATTCCTGGCTTTGGTCGGCTCTCCGCTGTCGATAAACAACTTTACCATCGCTGCCTGGGCTTGCCAGTGAACAGGATCGAAATTTAAAGCTCTGTGATAACGCCACTCTGCCTGGGACCACTGTCCCTCAGCCTGATACAACCGACCTAATTCGTAATGAGCGTCAGGATTTTCAAATTTTCGGTCAAGTGACTTCAGCAGTTGGGCTTTTTTCTCTTCTGCTGATATTTGTTGTATTGTGTTGGTTCCTGTTGACTGAGCTTCCTTATTGCAGCCGACAATTAACAATGTGCAAAAAAGAAGAGGCATAAAAGCAAAAAAGCAAACAACATTGAGCCTAAAGGGAAGACTCTTAACTTCTGATTGTTTGCTTGTGACTTTACTTGCCATTCTTACCTCCATGGCGCAAGTTCCGCTCCGCCTCCTGGCGAATTCAAAGCTTTTACCTTTTATTAAAGTGATTTTGTCAGGCTGGAGGAATCTTTGCAAGGAAAAATTGTTATAAATTAAATAAAATATAATTTTTTTTCGGTCACTCTGTGCTCAATACGGGATGTATTGTTAATAAGGAAGATTTGGGTGTCGAGCTTTGAGAATTTTTGTAATAAAATAGAATTGTTCAACGACTATTATATTGGCGTTGATTGCTCAGAAGGAGATTCGCTTGCAAGTAGTTGACTGGAATATAATTATCAAAGAACATGGCCCGGTTGTGTGGCAGACTGCATATCGATTGCTTGGCAACGATGCAGATGCAGCGGACTGCTTTCAGGAAACATTTGTCTGTGCTCTGGAAGTATCTCGGCGCCAGCGGGTGAGGAGTTTCCCCGCCCTTTTAATCAGACTGGCCACTACCAGGGCGATAGATCAGCTTCGTCGGAGATTTCGCCATGAACGTATTGGTACTAATGGACATAATCAGTTCGAAGGCCCCAATAACAACCCGGATCCGGCACAATATGTCCAGCAGCAGGAGTTAGCCGCCAAGCTACGAATTGCTCTTACTCAATTGCCGTTACAGGAAGCCCGGATTTTTTGCATGCGGTATGTAAATGATATGACCTATCGACATATAGCAAATGAGCTTGGCATTACAACTACTGCTGCCGGCGTAATGCTGCATCGGGCTAAAACGAAACTAAGGCGGTTTTTCAAGGCCTCGACAAAAGAGCGGAAAAGTGAGGTTATATTATGAAAGAAGATGAGAATATTTTAGAAAAAGCTATTAAAGCACTGAAAAATGAGAATGTTCCTTCAGGACCGTCTCAGGAGTTAACAAATGTAACTATCGAAAAGTTAAACCAGGTTTCTGAGCAGCCAAATACGATTGAATTCGAAAAGCAGATACACATTTCAGACGGATTAGCAACCATTAAAAGTCTCGCTAAGTTCGCCGTCGCTGCTGTTTTATTAATTATTGTTGGTTTTGCTGTGGGCAGATTTTCTAATCCTCAACCACCGAATATGGAAGATATTCGGGCTGCTTTAGAACCGGCCATTCGGGACCGGCTTCTTGGCGAGATGAAACAATATATGCAATTAGGCCTAACGAACAGCTACGTTAGGCTTAAAGACGATCTTACTGAGCAATATCGTCGTGATTTGAATCAGTTGGCTGCAAATGTTGTAAACGCTTCAGGCACTGTAACAAATCAACTGCTTCAGGATCTCATCGAATCCATCGATGAGGCCCAAACACAAGAACGGCAATGGTTCGCAACAGCACTGGAACAGGTTGAATTGAATCGACGTCAGGATAAAGCCCAACTGAGCAACGCTTTAGTTAGCTTCGCCGTTAGAACCGAAGACGAACTGCAGCAAACGAAACAGGATGTAGAGCAACTTTGGTCCCATACACAAACTGATAGTTTAGTTCCGAACGAATTTAAGAATCCAAACAATCTGAATTAAGGAGAAAGAAATGAAAACTTTAACCCGAATTATTATTGTATTTATTGCCCTTAATCTAATAACGGCAGGCTTTGCCTTGGCTCAAACGATCCCGACCACTGTCGAGCAGGCACCGGTGCCCTCGACGACAAATGTTTCACGAGCGCCGAGAGGTGTAGATCGAGATATGAGATCTGTTTCTTTGTCAACAGGTAGAGGATTATTTGGCGGTAGCGGGATTAACTCAGTACTTGTAATTCCGAATCAGGAGATTAAGGCGGAAGAGCTTCTTACAATAAACGAAGATATGAACGTTATGTGGCGGATATTTGACAATGGACTCAACCAAGAGCGATTAACTAAAACAAGTATGAGTTTGGCGTTTTCGGGAGGTCATTGGATGGCAGATGACTTCGCAACATATTTTGGTCGTGATGGGAGCAGGACGGGAAGCATGTATCTACAGGGCTATGGGGCATTGTTCTTGATGAAAGTGGATTTTCCACTCTCTGCTCCTCCTGAAGTGCAGGAGCAGGAAGAGGAGAAACCACAAAAAGAAGATGTTGACCAGGTTTGGCAACAAACCAGACAGCAGATGTACGAGCCGCAGGATACACGTCGACGCAGACGGGGAAGAGCGGAACGCGAGGAAGTGAAATATGACGCCGAAAAGGTCGAAAATCTAAAGACGACTCTTATCAAGGCACTCAAACATGCGGCGAATATTCGAATCCTCAAACCGGATGAGTCAGTAGTCCTCTCGATTACCGGCAGTGGTATTTCTTCTAACGTTGTTGGTATAATGACAGATAGGACAGATCAAGTCATGGTAGTCGAAAAAGCCGGAGGAAAGCAGATTTCAAGAGTTTACGAGGGAGGTTTACCTGAGGATATCAAGTTTTCCTCACCCACAGTGCTTGTGATACGCGCGAAAAAATCGGATATCGCCAGCTTTGCAAAAGGCGGTTTGAATTATGATAACTTCCGTCAGCGCGTTGTGATTCTCAGCTATCCTTTATTAGGCGAAAGTGTTATCGGTGCGTCAAATTCGCTGGTTTTGCCAACGTCAAGAAGCACCGGAATACGTTAGTACCCGTAACATATCCTATAGATATTTAGGCCCTATAGGTATAGCCCCCCAATTTATTGGGGGGCTTCTTTTAAATTAAGGGGTGTGCTCGTGGATGGCGTTACGGTTTTAACGGTTAGCCGTGCAGTTGGGATCCGTCGGATTATTGCAAAGCAGCCATTGATCGGCCAGCACGCCAAGTTCCTTCCAGTGAAAACCATCCAACCATGAGTTGGCTAAAAATGCCAGGTCGTGAAAATCAATATAACAATCTGCAGCCCAATCGGCGGCAAGGCCAAATCCGAGATTATGAACATCTGTACAGTTCGGCTCGGTCAGGCTTGGCCAGCCGTCTGGCGTCCAGAACAGCTCATGAATTCGCAGATACGACCTGCCATTATTGTCAGCATCATAGGCGTGATGGATGAGCCAATCTGTACCGTCGTTGTCCTGAAAAATCGCTTGGTGTCCCGGGCCTTTCCAGCGGTTATCAGGCCATGTTAACTGAGTTCCCCCGGCGTTCATCATTGATATTCCATTTCGGTCGATGTACGGGCCGGTGACACATTCGGCCCGGCCATATCTGACATTATAGGTGCTATTTGTCCCTCGACAACAGAAGTCGAATGATACAAACAGGAAATAATATCCGTTCCTGAAAATGATAAATGGAGCTTCAATCGCATTAGGCGGGACAATACGTGAAGCAATGGAACAAAGTACTGGTGGATCGTAAATGGGACAGCCCGTGTTTGGATCGATTTGCGTTAGTTTAATACCCGTCCAGAACGAGCCGAAGGAAAGCCAATATGTTGTTTCCTCACCTTGTTCATCTATAAAAAGAGCCGGATCTATGGCGTTGTAACTATTGCCCGGATATGAGCGTATGACCGGCCCGCCGCTATCGACCCACTGATAATCCGGTTCGCAGAGATCAAGGGTTGTATTTGTTGCCAGGCCTATACAGGAGCGATTTCTGCCAAAGCTTGAAATGGAGTAATACAGGTGATATTTGCCGTTGAAATAAGAAATATCCGGTGCCCAGATGTTACCATAGAAATTAGGAACCTCCGCCCATGTCCAGGCTGGCGGACCGGACGGCCACACATGGCCACCAAACTGCCAGTGTTTCATATCTGTCGATGTTCTGAAAGGTGTCTGGTTGCCTGTATAAAAGACATAGTATGTATCATCCTGACGAGCCATAACCGGGTCATGGACCCGGTAGCTGCCGGTGAGATATCCGTACTCGGCCTTAGCTGGGCCGATTGAAAGATTTATTAGAAAAATAGTGGCTGTTGCAATAAATGTTTTTTTATACACAAGTCCCTCACACCTTTGGATTCAATATCACAATTAAACTCCATTATGGCAAGAACAAACAGACCAACGCCGGCTCTGTGCCATACATAAAGACATAGTTAATTTTAACACATAAAGCCGGATATTACAAGGATTCCCCCAATGACACTTCAACTGCTTCTATTCTTAAAACCGCTTAGACACCCCTAATATTGCGAACTGTATGCTGCAAAGGCGAAAGTGACAAGACCTTAAACTTCAGTAGAGCAGAGGATTTGGTGGCAAACCGTCTGGCTATATATCAAGGTTCTGAACTTCAAGGGCGTGGTCGCGGATGAAGTTTCGGCGTTTTTCCACATCGCCGCCCATCAAAATGCTAAATAGTCGGTCGGCCTCACCGGCATCTTCGAGCTTAACACTGAGCAGAGTACGCGTCTCCGGATTCATCGTTGTATCCCAAAGCTGATCGGCGTTCATCTCACCCAGACCTTTGAAGCGTTTAATCTCAATCCCTTTGCCGCCTATCTGTCTAATTCCGGCACAGATACCACCCAGTGAGGCAATCTCGTATTTGTCTTCGCCGTTGAGAAGCCGGAACTTGGTCTGCAAAGCTTCACCGGAAACAGCTTTGGTCGGCTTTAAAAGGAAATCTTTCAAATCCAGTCCATGCTGTTTTTTGAGTAGCTCATTTATTTGATTGATTCGACCAACCTCGTGAAGCTCCTCGGCACCGATAGCTTCTTCCTCTTCGCCCTCGGCTAAGGTTTTGGTTCGCTCTTTAAGCTCATCGACTCGCTTTTCATATTGCTCCCTATCGTAATATATATCCTCCTGACCTTCGGCACAGATGCGGAATTGTGGAAGCCCACCTTTGGAAGGATTATAATAGGCTTCGACGAAGTCGTTGAAGTGAATACCCCGCCGGTTCAATACCGCTATGAGACGTTCGGCCTCGGCTAAGGTCTTAACAAGCTCGGCCATCTCTTCTCCGGAAATACAAGATGCTAAACCTTGGGCTTTGGACTTCTTGCCATGGCCTTTGGTTGTAGATTTGCTCTTTTTGGTTTTGCTACTCTTCCCATTGCCATTTATGATAACAAGTTCCGTTCCTTCCAGACCACGGGCAATCATTCGCTTATGCATTTGATTCTCACTGAGGATATACTCGGATTGCTTTTTGCCCTTGACCTTAATCTCATACAGAGGTGGCTGGGCGATATAAATCATGCCGTTATGAAACAAATCCTGCATTTGCCTAAAGAAAAATGTCAGCAGCAGTGTCCGGATATGCGCGCCATCGACATCGGCGTCTGTCATTAATATTACCTTGCCGTATCTGCATTTGTCCAAATCAAATTCATCTACGCCGATACCGGTTCCTAAAGCGCTGATAATCGTACGGATTTCGTCATGTCCCAACATTTTTTCCAGGCGGGCCTTTTCCACGTTGAGAATTTTCCCTTTCAACGGCAGAATCGCCTGGATGTTTCTGTCACGTCCTGCTTTTGCGGAACCGCCGGCCGAGTCACCTTCGACAATAAATATCTCCGTCGTTGCTTTTTCCTTGCTGGCGCAGTCCCACAACTTGCCGGGAAGATTGGTGGTGCTAAGAGCGCCTTTGCGTCTGGTCAGCTCGCGGGCTTTTCTTGCCGCTTCCCTGGCAGCAGCAGCCTGGATAGCCTTGTTTAAGATGCGTTTGGCTTCCGGCGGGTGCTCTTCCAGAAAATGACCTAATTGCTCATTAACTGTAGTCTCAACGAAACTTCCCACCTCCGGATTAGTCAGTCGCACTTTCGTCTGGGCTTCGAAATGTGGATTGGCAAGCTTGACTGCTACTACTGCGGTTAAACCCTCCCGCAAATCGTCACCGGTCGTCGCCTGATTGTCCTTGAGCAGATTATTGCTCTTGGCATAATAATTCATCGTTCGTGTTAGAGCCGTCCTGAAGCCTGAAAGATGTGTGCCGCCGTCAATGTTGCGGATGTTGTTGGCAAAGACCAGGACGTTTTCGGTGTATCCGTCATTATATTGCATCGCCACTTCGCAGCTCAGCATTGCTTTAGTATCTTCCTTGGATAAACGAATGACGTCCTTATGTAGAGTTTCTTTGCCTTCGTTAAGATGTTTGACGAAGGCCTTAATCCCCTCGTCGAATTTGAAGACCTCTTTTTTCTTGTTCCTGTCGTCTCGGAATGTAACCCGCAGCCCGGCATTCAAATAAGCCAGTTCTCGGATTCGTTTGAGCAGTGTGTCATAAGCGAATTCGGTGTCACCGAATATTTCTTCGTCGGGTTTGAAGGAAATTTTTGTGCCGCGTTTATCTGTTTGACCGACGTCTTTGACTTTTCCTTTTGCAGTGCCTCTTTCGCACTCGAAATGATAATGCTTTCCATCTCGATACACATCGGCCTCGAGCCATTCGCTCAGGGCATTGACAACGCTCACCCCCACCCCGTGCAGTCCGCCTGCTACTTTGTAACTTTCACTATCGAATTTTCCGCCGGCGTGAAGCTTGGTAAGCACAACGTCTAAAGCGCTGGTTTTGGCCTCTTTATGCATCTCGACCGGTATGCCTCGGCCGTTATCCTCTACTGTGCAACTGCCATCAGGAGATATACGCACATCTATGCTATCGCAGAATCCGGCCAATGCCTCATCGATGGAGTTGTCCAGGACTTCATATACCAGATGATGGAGTCCGCTGCTGCTACGGTCCCCGATATACATATCCGGTCGTTTGCGAACTGCTTCCAGGCCGGCAAGGATTTTTATTTTACTCGCATCGTATTTGTGGGTTTTCATATTAATTATTTACCTTTGTATGATCTAAGCGATAACAAATTTGATTTTCGTCAACCGAACTCTCGGACATTGTACCTGCAGTTCTTTAAGAAGCTCTGAACTGCATAAATGTAACTCATATTTATATGAAGGTGAATCGGCCTTTACCGTTAGCTGCCCGCCGGAAATATCGACGATTTCGCAGTGCCGGGACAATTCAGACGGTAGTATCCGCCTCCAGATTTCAACGACCGCTCCATATTTGTCCTGTCGCGGCGAAACCTTCTCGCCCATGAACTTTTGGGCGACTTCACCTATCCTGACAGTCCTGTCCGGCTTGCGTGCGTTTCTTCGCCGGATAGCGTTATATATTTGTGCTCCTTCACCCATAATATATTTCAGAATCCCGCAGAAATGCTAAAATCCGCGTTTCGCCTGACCTCAAACATCGCACTAACCCAGGTTAATCGGCATCAGGACATAGAGTAAATCTGTCCCGCTTTTTATCAGGCCTGGCCTGTCTCCCTGGCCTAATTCTAATTCGAATTCCGGCGTTTTGATTACTCGTAAGACATCTATCAAGAATTGCGGATTAAAACCAATTTCAATAGGCTCACCTTTATAGTCAATAGGCATATCGACCTGTGCATCGCCGGTCTCCGGTGCTCTGCCTGAAAACACTAATTTATCCTTTTCTACTGAAAATTTAATCCCTCTGGATTCCTCACTGGTCAGCAAAGAGGCCCGGCGAACCGCACTAAGTACCGCATCAGTTCCGAGTGTCAATTTCTTGTCGTAATCGGTTGGGATTATATCTTCGTATTTCGGGAAATTGCCTTCAACTAAGTTCGAGCTTATCACAACGTTGGAGCAGCTAATCAGGATTTGATTATCGACCGGCTTGGCTGCGACGGTATCTTTCTCGTTGCTGCCGATTTTATCCAGCAGGCTCATTGCTTTTGCAGGCACGATTAAGTTTACCGGCGCCTGGCCTTTTTGCGGTGCCGATGCGAGTTTGACCCTGCTGCGAGCCAGCCTTCTTCCGTCCGTGGCGACCAGGAACAGCTTCTTGTCCTTGATTTC
>CAZMWN010000028.1:0-20135 GCA_964569935.1 uncultured Pirellulales bacterium | reverse complement strand
CTGCCAGAGTACCCAGATCAATGTCATCGTCTGCGTTACTGGTAGTAAAGCTGCCTGTACCGCCTACAGTTACGGTTCCGCTGTCGGTAATATTGCCGGTAGTGGCGGTCACATCCAAATTACCACCTACAGATGAAGCAGCAAGATTTATACCGGTAGCATTGACAATAGTGGCATTGCCGGTGCCGTTAGTCGTAAATGAAAGAGCTGCGGAGCTACTCAATTCATCCAAATAAATTGTATCATCGGCAGTATTAGTAGTAAACGATGCTGTCGAACCGGTCAAGGTAGCCGTCCCTGTATCAGTAATGCTACCTGACTGTGAAGTATAACTAAAATCATGGTCCAGCGTAGTGGTATCAATAACGTGGCCGTTATTTATGTTCACCGTATCCCCACCCTGATAGGATATATCAATATCGCCCGATGTGGCATTGGCAACGGTAATTGTTGTAGAGGCGACTGTACTTGCACTTTGTTCCCGGATTACAATATTACCTGCTCCGGTATCCACAATCTCCAGGGCTGTTGCTCCATCGAGGTCAAGCTGCTGATCCGGAGTTCCGCCGATTGCCTGCGCCTCAAGATAAACCGAACCATCGGTTGTGACATCCCCGTCGATATTACTGCCAACTGTAATACTTCCAGAAGATGCAACCAAACTCACATCCCCGGTTCCAGCGGTAATAATATTGTTCGTAGCTCCGAGAGCGATAGAAGCACCGTTAATGCCAATCTGCCCGCCGGCAGAAGTGACACTGGAATCAATTTTGGCACCTACTGTAACAGCACCGGTATGTGTCAACGTAACATTCCCTCCGTCAGTTGTGATTGCTCCACCTGTGTTGTCAAACGTAGTTCCACTCGATGTGACACTTCCGCCATTGGTCGTCAAAGCAGCGTTTACGGCAACGCTTCCAGTCGCGTCAAGAACTACGTCTAACTCACCAACTGTGGAGACTATACCTCCATTAAGGTCTATGTTACGCTCTGCTGTCAGAGTAATAGTTGCGTCTCCACCGGCTGTCTTATCGATCTGTGCATTGGCATTCTGGATAATATCGCCGTCACCCTCATAAGCGCCACCACCACCGCCCCCGCCGCCATCTCCGTCGCTTGTGTCAAGTATTACGCTCGTACCGCCATTAAGATAACCTTCGATTGTAGTATCCAGTATGATGTTGTCGTCGGCATTGCTCGTAAAAGTGCCGTCACCGTCATCGGCAATATCTTCAACTTCAGGTGCGGCGGCAATCGTTATGTCGGTCGGATCGATAAGGAAAGTACCGGCACTGCCGCCGGCTGCACTTGCATCCACAAAACCAAAGACCTCAACATGCTGTCTGCCGGAGACCTCAACGAAACCGCCGTTGCCCGATTCGGTTCCTCCCTTCGCTTCGACCTTTGCTTCCGGCCGGAATAGTGCAGTATCTGGTGAGTACACGATGACCTCTCCGCCATCGCCGTTGGTCCCTGCGTTTGCAGTTGTAAGACTATCCGAACTCAGCGCCACTACTTTATCGGCCCAGAGGTCGATGTCACCGCCATCGCCGGTGGTACCGTCGGCATGAACCATACCGAATTGTCCAACGCGCGATCCTTCCATTACAACCTGTCCGCCTTGGCCACCGGAGGCATCGATTATGCCGTCATTGGTGACTTCTCCGCCGGGAGCGGTAAGTTTTATCTTTCCGGCGTCGCCGGATTCATTAGAGACCGACAGGGAGCCGACGTTCGAGATGGCCCTGGAATAGATGTCTCCTGCGGCGGCAAGGGCAATTATTCCTCCTGCCGCATCGACCTTACCTTCGTTGAGAACACCGGTACTCGGCTCAACCGAGTCAGCCGATCCGGATAAAGATGTCCCCTCCACTTCGAGTACAACATCCGTTCCCGGCTCGCCGAGAAACACTCTGTCTCCGGCAGCCATAACCACATATCCCGCCGGACAGCTTATATTGCCGGAGTTGGTGACTTGTTTGCCTATTAGATACACCTGCTCGGCACTAATTTCGCCGCTATTGATTACCGCCCCATTGCCTTCGGCAAAGTTATAGCGTCCATTTATAAAATCTGTATTTGAAATATTGAGCGCCGAAGCAACCAACTGATTGACATTGATTCTGGCCCCTTTACCGAAATAAACACCGGCAGGATTAACGAAGAACACTCTGCCGTTAGCCAGGAGCGTCCCGTTAATATTTGTCGGATTTGCCGAAAGTATCCTGTTTAATACTGATGCGCTGCTGTTCGGCTGGATAAATTCGACAATCTCCGGTTGTGCAATATCAAAACTGCTGTAGTTGATGATTGCTTTGTTGGAAGCGGTTATTATTGTGTTGCTGCCATTTTCTTGGAATGAAACCTGACCGTTAACAACTTCCGCCCCCTCAGGTCCGGCAGTTACGTTCGAACTCAAGACGTTGAAACCCACAGCATACATCAAGAAGTATACGATGACCCGCCTATAGTACGGCCTTCCGAATGACTGTGTTAATGGTTTCATATCTTTTTTTATATTAGAAACAATCAAAATTATTTCAAACAACGACGTTCCAAAACGATTCATAAAGAAACCTAAAATCGTTTTATAAAACTCATGTTTAGCCGCCCCCTTCCACTTTCGGTCTCTTCGGTGCTTCGAAGCGGCAATCCATAATATATCCCGGCATTAAAATCATTCCGAACCTCGATGACTGTGCCAATCCCCACGGAACATAACTCGCGAACCCCCTGCTCACCGACAATAGGATGCTTTATCTTAGCTCGACCATAATCCATGAAAACTAAAGGAGAAAGTTTCCTCAGCAGGGGTCCTTTCATCACTTTTTGCTGCATATCAACCTGTTTATCCTGTTTGGTAATATTGCTTTTGACCAGGTCAAATTCATACTGAACGGACATAAGCACTCCCCCATCAGCAACAATTTCATCTTCCTCATAACCTCTGACAGAATACAGCCCTCCAAATGTGGTCATTTTCGCCGGAACCAGCCTCTTGTCCGAAGATGTTGACCGGAAAGAACCGATGATTCTACTGACTTTAGCACTGTCCAAATACTGGCTGTGACTGGCCGTCAAATCGTAGATAGCAAAATCAGGATCTGTGTCTAAACGTGCGTCCAAAAATCTACGCTTGCTTGAACCACCCAAACTCTTGAACCTGTTGAACACCAGCGAGGTATCCGACATATCATTCGAACGATGAATACTCACCCCCATACTCCATAGCTCCATATCAACATCGCTGGTTAGTCCGATGGACGGCGTGACTTTGCTTCTTTCGTGACTAAGCGATCCGGTCAGATCAATAAACCAACCATACTTCTGGAGAATGTTGTAACTAATTTTGCCGCCGTAAAATGAACCATTTCCAAGGAAACTGATGCTCTCTGCAGGTACATCAAATTGACTATAACCGGAATATACATTGAGGCGTAATCGAGGCGTAATAACGGGAAAATCATAATTTCCAAATACAGAATATTTCTCTTCTATACCTTTTTCCCAGGGCGCCTGATACATAACAGAAAGTCTGTCGTCAATACCACAAAGATTGGTATTGATAAAACCCACCCTTGGATTCCATTGCCTGTCTATAGTGCCGGAATCATCCGCTTGAATATACCAGTGCCAGGGATTTGATTCATAAACGTCATAACTTAAATTAAGTACGTTCGGCTCAGTACTTCTCGATATAACCGGAGAAATATAACGGTCGGGATTAAGATTGAGCAGCCTAACAAAATCATCCAATTTTTTCTTTGGGATTACATCGCCCTTTCTTACCGGCGACCAGGATTTGAGTACTGAGCTTTTTAGAAAACCTTTTTCCTGCGGACGCCGATCAAAATCGAACCTCGCTACCGAAATCTCCGCTATTCTGCCCTCAAGAACTCTTATTGGCAGAATTTTATCCACTAACTTTTCCTCATCCTGAACTGCTTCCGCCGGGACATACACATAGATGCCTGCATATCCCTTTTCCTGGTATCTCGATAAGATATACTTCGTCATTCCCTGGATGGTTTCGAGAGACACTTCACGATCCCGTCCTGGATCGCGAACCAAGTCAAGCAATACCCGGAAATCATAAACCTGTTTAACTAACCCATCATCCTCTTTTACGGAGACGATATAATCTGCAGGCAGTTCTTCCAACAAATCTTCGGTTGATATTAGATTGTTACCGGTTATCCTTAATTCCCTGACCAGGAAGCGGACAGTGGCGTCCTCGGGGATAGCGACTTCATCGGATGAAGTTGTACTTTCTATTGAGTTCTGTGATTTTCCTAATTGCTCTTCCAGCTTTGCCCTTTTGACATTCCCCTCATCCTTTGCAAAAGCAGCCGCTATCACAAAAAGCAGAGAAACCGATACCATAGCTTTTAACCGTCTCGATAAGCCCATATATTCCGTTATTCTTCCTTAGGTTTGCTCAAAAAAATCTGCATGCACAATCATTGCTAACAGTGCCAACCTGCAGTAGAGCAAAATTGCCTATATTTATTAATATTCTTCGGATTAATAACGACTGAAAACGAATTAATTCTGCCCCAAAAACCCCTGCCTGATAATGATAAAAGCTGTTTTCATGCTGTTACGATGGACACACAATGTATCAGAAACAGGTATAAGAGGCGGGGAAAAAACAGTTGAGTTCAAATTCGAAAATTCACGAAATTAACTGCCGTATTAATGCCCATTTTATAGGACGACTGGGATTCGTTAATATTAATTAAATTTTACACCGAATATACGTAATTTTGAGATATAAAGCAGAATTCACGATTGCTCATATGAAATCAGATACTCCCATTCCAAATTTACTTGCAAAATCGGCTCTGCGAATTTAAAGTGTGGTCGATAAGGATATTTTTGGGGAATAGTGTAACGGTAGCACGACTGACTCTGGATCAGTTAGTCCAGGTCCGAATCCTGGTTCCCCAGTTGTTTGCAAGGTGCTGTAAATAAAGGCACTTATAGGGATAGATAAATTCACCTTCGATTTTAACTTCTTTTAGCTTGTCCTGTGCTTGTCTTTTTTGAAGGGATGGAAAAATGCAGGAATCATGCGAGAACTGTAAATATTGGATAGAAACTGAACATGAATCATTTGGAGTGAAAGGAAAGCGTGCAGGATATTGTCAAAAAAAACCACCAAAACCTACTGTTGGGAGTTCTCTCAAATTTAGATTTCCTATCAGTGCGTTTGATGACTGGTGTGGGGAATACGAGGAGAAAAAATTATGACAACTGAACAAAGAATTGAAAAGGTGGAAAAACAGTTAGCTCAATTAAAATGGCATAACCGCTTGCTCTTTGTCTGCATAGTTTTATTTCTAACGAGTTTCTTTTTATGGAAAACTTTAAGACCAAACACCGCTCTGGCTGCGTCTGGAGCAAAGGAAATTCGAGCAAACAGGTTTGTCCTTGAGAATGAAAACGGTGACATACGTGCATTCATGCTTGCGAATGATGCAGGTACGGTATTGACAATGTGTGACGAAAACGGAAAGCAACGCTCCATGATAACTGTGACTAAAGACATTTCAGAACTTATATTGCACGATGAGAATGGTAAGGAACGAATCAAGATGAAAGTGGTAAACTCGGGACCAGGGCTGGCAATGATGGACAAAAAAGGAAATACTCGTATTTTATTATCAATGTTAGAAGCACCGGGATTATCTCTCTATGATGAAAACGACAAAGCCCGCGCTAACCTGTTTTTATTGAACGGCTATCCATTTATGATATTTAATGATGAAAATGGGAAAGAAATTTTAAGTGTACCAAAATGAGAACGATTAAAGATGACAAGACATCAAAAAGAGGGTAAAACATAGATATACGTTAGCTAACAATGGATAGACCGGCAAGGCGGTTTGGTGTCCACCTTCCACCTTGTCCGGGCTGTCCGAAAAAGGTGGACAAAATGGCAATATCACAAAAAGCCGCTATTCAACGTCATCTTACACACAAGGCGAAACATCCAAAGATAATACCAGCAGGCATTACCACGATAGGAGAGTTCAACGAGTCTGCTCTGAGGGATTTATTGTCAAAGAAATCGCGTGCATACGAAGGAGCTATTGAATACATTCTTGAATTAAGAGACAGACTTTATAATCTGAATAAAAAGTCTAAAAGAAAACAATACCAAGAATTAGATAATTGTGACATAGCAGTTGCTTTATTATTGCAAAATCCTGATTGGAGTATCGAACGCATTGCAAACAAAATGGGAGTTAACAGGACAACACCTTATAAATGGAAAAGATTTATGGACGTTTTTCATCTTATGAAAGAGCAACGTAAAAAAGAGTTTTATGAGAGTCTTCCTCAAGGAAGTAAAAATATATCAAAAAGCCGCTGGGGCAAAGAAAAGAATATTGAAGCTTGGGGCTAACTTCCGGCGACATTTCAAAAAAAACTTCCTTCATTTTTTAACAAATATCTACGATTTTTACCCTTTTTTTATCACCAAAGGTCATATTTTGGCGACATTCAGCCATTTAACACATGGCAGATAAAAGAAAAAAATTCGATTATCACAACAGCCCGACAGCGTGGTTTTCTATGCTTGAGGGTGCAATTAACAAGGGTGATTTTGAGTGCGCTGCTCAAGCTGTTCGAGAACTCAAACGCTTAGGCGTTACTGTGAAATATAAAGGAAATACCGCTAAAAAATTGGCAAAAGCCGAAAAATTTCTTGCTAATCAAAAATTAACGATTCTGGGGGGTAACGATGACAGAAAATAGAATCGACCCCCTGCTTGTCCCGGCCTCTGAAGCGGCGGCAATGCTCAGTGTGAGCCGCACAAAATTCTACGAGCTGCACAGCGCCGGACGTGTCCCTATGCCGATCCGATTTGACAAACGCGTACTATGGCGAGTAGAAGAATTGAGATTATGGGTGCAAGCCGGGTGTCCTGCAAGAATTCAATGGGAAAAACAGAAACAGATTACATAACAGTTTTATACTGTAAAACGATTACACAACTAAAATGATATGACAAATAACTTGTTTGGAAATCTTGGAAATCAGGTTAAACAAATACGTCAAAGTCTGCTTCTAAGCCAAGAGCAGTTAGGGAGACTTACCGGCTTAAAACAAACCGCTATCAGCAGGCTTGAGAAGGGCAAGGGCTTCTCTATCAAGACTCTGGAACGAATTTGTCATTCTCTGGGATGTGAAATCTTAATATCCATTAAATTGACGCCTGAAACTGAGAGCTTACGGCAGCGAATCGCAGCCGATGTCCGAAATCCTGTTCAGGAGATTGTCACACGCAGAGGGAAAGTCGTACAAAAAATCGGTAAAGAATCATTTTTGCATGATTTGAAAATGGAATCTTTTGAAAAGTTATCAGAAAGCAATAATGACAGGGGTTCTGAGTGAGTCACCAAAAGAAAAACCGCGTGATCGTACTCGAACAGGGACTTGTAAAATCGAAAGTCTGGCTTTCACTTAGCAGCACTGCAAAGAGCGTCTTTCTGATTTTTCGATGTAAATGCAGATATGAAAAATATCAGGGCCGTAAGCAAAGAAGAAAAACGCCGGAATTATCTAATAATGGACAGATTGTTTTCACCTACGATGAAGCTATGAAAAAATACGGGATTACCGCACCACGTTTCAGGCGGGCAATAGACGAATTGATTGGCAAAGGCTTCTTGGATATTTCAGCTACAGGACAGGGAACGTTTAAGGTAGTGACTTTATATGCTATTTCTGGACGTTGGAGGGCATACGGAACACCTGATTTTGTCAAAGTAGAGCGATCGAAACGAAACGCAGGTTATCCGGGATTCAAACGAGGGAATCAGCTTTACAAGAGGCGTAAAGAAAAAAAGTCAACAGATAAAAATGTTCATGGCGCCATGAACGAAATCGTACATGAAGGGATTATAGCCATGTACACAAACGTTCATGGCGAAAAAATCAAAACTATTTACAAACGGAGTAACGACAAGTGGTTATCGTCCAAAACTGCCTAAATTATCGCCATGTACAAAATTATCTGCTTTCTATAGAGTTACCACCCAGATAGGCGGATGGACTAACGCACTTATTAAGGATACAGACTGGCAGAAAGTTAGACAGGATAAAGCTGAACTTCTTAATAGAGAATGATTAAAGGAAAAAATACAAATAATGACCAAAATTGAACCGGTTAGAAATAGTGAAAATATGGAGTCTGCTTTCAACAAAATATTTTGGACTGAGCTTTATATATCAAAGTTGTTATGTAAAGGGATTACATATCAATTTTGTTATGTAAAAGACAAGCGTAGGACAAGTAAATATGAAAAACTGTGATTATGAGTACAAAAACATTGATAACCACCTGATTTGAAATCAGGAGCTTTTATGAGTGAACGCAAAAGAAGGATTAATCCAAAACGAGATTTGGCACTTAGATATTATTTTACACCCGGTTCTGAGACTCATGGCCATATCACTAAAACAGCGGAGCGGTGTAATTGTAACCCTACTGTTCTGTCACGCTGGATAAACTCTGAAGCAGGCAAAGAATTTCAAGCAGAGATTGAAGCAGAGCTTAGAATCGCGTCATATATCACCATTGAGAAGATTCAGGCTAAACTATATCGGATCGCAGAAACGGCAACGAAGGCCAAACAATATCACGCTGCGATAAGTGCATACAATACCTTGCTGAAAACGCTTGGCGGATTTATTGCGGAAAGAATCCCTGTTGAGAACCTTGCCGGGAAAGCCTTAGACGCACAAAAGGCAGAGGATATTAGGAAGGCGCTTGAGCTGTACTATGCAAAAAAGTATCTGGCTGATGAAGCCGTAAAGCAGATAGAAGAAAAAATTTCTCAGAGCGAACCCATAGCCCCCCCAACCCAGCCGCCTTAATTTTTCTACTGTCTGGCTTTAGAACACGGAGCTTTTTTTGGATTTTGAAATTTTAACAACTTATTTAAGAAAGGGAAAAAAATGTGGGCAATAGTTTATGACCAGGTACGGAAAAACTGGGATGTTCGGCTTTTGAAGGAAGTCGCGAACGAGAACAAGACGAATGTTGAGGCCGGGATAGACAAAGGTTTTTTGATATTTGGTGTTTTCGATGACATTAGTTCTGCGCGGCAGAATCTTGACCGGACGCCGAAAAAGATTTAAGTCTTTTTGAAAGACCCGTGCATATAACGGGTACGGGTCTTTTTTTGAGGTAACAATATGAATGAATTTGAACTTGATGACGATTTTGAGTCGGATGATGATTTTGAAGATACGGAGCTTGAAGACGATACAACGCCTGAGCCTGATATTTCAGAGCAGGATAAGATTGAGCAGCGTCTTAACGAGATTGAAGCCACACCGGGCTTCATGGATGGCAAGCTCAGGATTTCATCGAATCCAGCCGACCGTGCAAAACATGAGCAGATTATGTGTGAGCGGTCTAAGCTGATACAGCGACAGAACGCACAGCCGGGTATCTCTGCTGAGGATTTGACGGACGAAGGCCAGAAAAAGATAAAAGCTGAACTTGAGACGCTTGAGGACACGCCCGGTTTTCTCGATGGCACGTTGGCACGCAGCAACGATTTTGCAGACCGGGAACGTCACGCTGAATTGATGGAGAAGCGGGGAAATTTGATTGCTCGTTTATTGCCGGATGAAAACGAACCTTCGATGCAGGAAATTGAGGAACAGGGCAACCGGATCAGGCAGGCCAAACGTGATATGCAGGAACTTGTCGCTAAACATGGTTATCAAGAAGTCCATATCCCGCGAAGCCTGAGCGAAAAAGACGCTGCCGGCCTGCACCTGCAATTACTGAGTGCCAGAGGTGACTTCAAAGAATTCGCTAATTTTGCTTTTTCTATACAAAAGCGAGTTGGTTTTTCAGAAGAACAGCTTTCGACAATGCGAGGCGTTGCCAGGCTGAACATAAGCACTGCCAAAAAGCAGGAAATTTGCGATAAACTCCTGATGGCGATTTTTGAAGGAAAGGATTAAACTATGAAAAAGAACATACCAAGAGACATAGTAGCGACTTTTGAGGGTATCCAGGCCTTACAGATACAGATAGGGGGACTTAACAAGCGGGAAACACAGGAAAAACAAAATCTCAAAAACTATCTTGACCGAATTAGCAAACTCGAAAGACTGGCAGTGCAATCACTATCAGGGAATGATAAAGATTTTTCAAAATATAAAACTTCGATAAAAAAACTCAATGAACAGCTTTTAGTATCGCGAGAGATTCTTGAAAAAACAAAAGACGTTAAGAAGGCGCCGGAGAGTGAATTGCGAACTCTTCGATACAATTTGCCAATCATGTTATCAAACTACATTATGGAATATCGCCGTCTTTGTGATGCAGAGTTGCAGCCTAAACTCGATTCACTTATGACCGATGTTGAATTTTTCTTAAACGACTGTAAAGAAATATATCAAGACTTTGGTTTATTTTTTGCTGAGCTTCCCCACCTGATACCGTTAGGCATACCTGAAGACTTCCTTGCCGATTATCGAAAAAAGAAAGCTGCTAAAAAGCCAGAGCCAGAAAGCACCCATACGGCGCCTGTAGAAGTGCAGGCGCCTTCTCCTGAGCAACAGGACGTTGTTACAGAGCCTTCTGACGGTGAAACGCCCACTGAGGGTACATCGATACCCCCTGAGCCTATTTCACAGCCGGAAGCGGCGCTCGAGGCCACTAACGAGCAGAATAACTCCTATCCGTCCGGTGACGAAATCTTACCGATGGGTTCGACCAATGAAAAAAATATCCCGGACGTTATTGAAAAGTAAATATAACAAAAATGATATGTAAACAGTTACCATATCAAAATTGTTATGATATTTTTCTTGACCTTTTAGAGAGATAAGACGATAATGATATCGTGAAAATACTGAATAACATCTCGTTTGAATTAAAAATGTCCCGGAATTCCGTTAGGCAACGACCGGACAGGTTCTATTCAGTTCCTGCACAATTCCGGGACACCTTATTTTATGCGAGGTGTCACCATGAAAGTTTTCAAACCCACCTACAAAGACAAAACCACAGGTGAAACAAAGACGGCTCAATACTGGTATATCGGCTTTACAGACAACAGACAAACAAGACACAGGCTCAGGGCTTTCACAAGTAAAAAATCAAGTGAAAGAGCGGCATTAAAGATTGAGGAACTTCTTTCATCTTGTGGCGTTTTGAGTCCTGATCTGCAAAAATGGATTGAGGAAATTCCTGAGTTTATGCGCCAAAGGCTTATCGACTATGAGCTAATTGAGAATCGGAGAATATCAGAGAATATCGGCAAACCGCTGTTGACGCACTTAGAGGATTTTTGCGAAGGCTTAGTTGCTGATGGACGCAAAGAATATTATAAGAATCAGACCAAAAGACATATCGAAACGATATTAAAAGGCTGTAACTTTAAGGTATGGAGTGATATTGACGGAAACAATGTAAAGACTTTTCTTGCAAAGTCCAGAGGTTCGGACGGATACGGAGAACGGACTTACAATTCATATCTCAGAGCGTTCAAGATGTTCTGTGCATGGCTTATCAGAGAAGATAGAGTTGCTGGCTCAGACCCGATGAAGGGACATTCACTATTGAAACAAACAGAGTTTCGCAAGAGACGCCGGGCTTTGACGCTTGAAGAAATACAAAGGCTATTAGAAGCAACAGAAGCAGCGCCAGAGCGTTATAATATGACCGGGCATGAAAGAGCTTTGGTTTACCGTTTGGCTCTGCAAACAGGCATGAGAGCGGGTGAAATCAAGAGCCTTACAAAAGCGTCATTTAACTTTGAGGCAAACCCTGCAACCGTTCATGTAAAACCGGCAGATACAAAGGGGAAACGTCCTGCTGATTTAATCTTGATGAAAGAGACGGCAGAGCTATTGCAAGAGTTTTTGAGCAACAAAGAAACAAAGGACAAAGCCTTTTCCATGCCTCATAAATCAAACTACGCTGATATGTTACTGGCTGACCTTGCAGAGACAGAGAAAACAGACGAAAGCGGAAATATTATTGTGAAAGCAATTCCTTACAGCGATGATGCAGGACGTGACATTGACTTTCATGCTTTAAGACATACGTTTATTACAAACCTTGCACTTGCAAAGGTTCACCCGGCGGTTGCTCAAAAGCTGGCACGTCACTCAAATATCGAATTGACTATGAAATATTATACTCATGTTTTGTATAAATCAGAAGTTGAAGCCATTGAAGCCTTGCACAGCTTGTCTTTTGCTTGTCTTTTTGACGCACAAAACCGGACGATAACGGACGGAAGCAAACAGAAAAACCACAATAATAGCGAAAAAACGCGGCTATCTGCTTAAAATCAAGGATTGAACTTGGACTCTGGATCAGTTAGTTCAGGTCCGAATCCTGGTTCCCCAGTGGTTCGACGCGGCAGATGGCTTTTTTAGCCATCTGCCTTGCTCACCATAGCGGAATTTGAAGACAGTTCAAGAGCGAATTTGTTTTGGCAGCGTCGAAACATCCCGAGCAAGTGACGAATGGAGTGAGGAATGCGTCGAGGGATAAAGATGTGGTATGTGTATATTTTAGAGTGTCGAAATAAAGCACTATACACAGGAGTAAGCAATAACATAAAACGCCGATTCAAAGACCATCAAACAGGCAAAGGGGGTCATTACACAAGTTATAATAAACCAGCGAGAATTTTATACACAGAGAGATATCAGAATAAGGCGGAAGCTAAAAAACGAGAACAGCAAATTAAACACTGGAGCAGAAATAAAAAATTGGCATTAATCAAAAGCGACTACGTAAAATTAAAAAATTTAAGCAAATCGAGAGATTAAACGAGAGACTAAATTGGTAATAACTTGATAACGAAAGTCCATAACAGACAAATTCCATTTGGATTTTAACATCAATTGGCTTCTCCTATGCTTGTATTTTCAAATATATTTAGCCCTTTTGGCAGCAATAACCAGATAATATGTGAAAGCACAAATATGAGAAATATATATTAGGGAATTAGCAATGACTATACCTGATGATAACTGGATTGTAGAGTGGACTTACTCTCCTGCCGACTACTGCGAAGAGCCATTGGAAATTTCCTGCCAAGACTACTATCTGACAATAAAAGACGGAAAAGTAGAAGTGACTACAAGTCGCGATCCACGACCTGATCTCTGTGAGCAACTGGACGCAGAATTAAAGTATAGATTCCAAGGAATTCAATTAGTAGCTCACAAACCGTATGAACTGTTAGCTCCTTCTGTCAGTTGCCACCGTTCCAATGGAAACCGAACTCTCTATATTGAAGGATCGAGTAAAATAACAGTTTCAGATCATGCTGACCTGACAATTACTGACAAGAATGGTAATGTAGTTGCTGATACTCGGGCGGAACGAATAGAGAAAGGAAGCACTCCCTAAGCACCCTTGCTGCCAAATTCGGTTCCAGCGATCCCTTGGCCGGAGAGTTGCTTTAGCATTATAGCAAGGCAGTAAATGACCGTGACCACTTCCTTGTTCACCTCTACGATATCATAGAAGCACTGAAAAGGCAATTCGGTAAAGAACAAATTGTAAGAACCAAACTTCAGATAAAGAAAGCACAATGGAGTAAACTTTGCAAACTTGCCAACGATGCTCCCTTAAGGGAAGGACGTCATCGCGCACGCACAGAACCACCGAAACTTAGGAATGCCATCCAAGATGAGTGGGATACTGCCATGAATATAGCAGCGGAGATTATTGAAAAATACCTCAGGTACCTTGAATCATAGAGCGACATATTACTCACGGTTGTAAAATAGCGCAAAAGCGGATAAAATATATAAAAGTTGGCTGAGAGTGACAAAAAAAGGATTTACAAATGAATGAAGAACAAAAACCAGAAAAGAAGAAAATATTAAGGCATGGAAAAGGTTTTCTAAATCCTAAGATAGTAAGATCAACCACATTTTATATTATAACGACCTGTATTATACTCAGCGTAATTGTATGTATTTTAGCCATATGGGATTTTGCAAATAAAGATGTATTTTGGAGAATGGTAGCTACATTTTCAGTTATAGCAATGGGGAGTGCATTATTTGCATTAATCAATAACTTTTTTGGAAGTAAAGATTAAGAGGTAAAATACATATAAGTAAACTGACCATGGATGGCTTGACGGCAATGGTTTTGGTTGCCCACGGTGCCTATTCGCTACTATCTGTTAATGAAACCTTACATCCGTCATTTTTATGGAGTTTTACTTCACTTTTCACAACCGCGAGGTCAATCTCTACATAAAGTTTGCTTCCACTTTTTGAAGAAATTTCTGCCAAGAATACCCAAAATTAGTGTATAATAGAGAAACGGAAATTTTTTATGTCCGAAGTGCAATCAGGGGCCAGGCTGAGAATACAGACCTTATTATAAGTTCCTGCAAGTGAAAAAAGGCAGGATTGTCGGGAGTGGTGACTATTCCAAATCATCGACGTAGAAGGGACAAAGAAAGAATTGCTCACATATAAGAGAATCACACTGCTAAGCTCGATATTAATCCTTTCCTTGTTTAGTTCTGTGGAAGCGAACGCCCCCGTAGTGCTCAATGAGTTAATGGCATCCAACAGCAACTGCCTCCAGGACCCACAAGGCCAATATGACGACTGGATGGAAATCCACAACTACGGCACAAGCCCTATTGACATAGGCGGTATGTACCTGACGGACGATTTATCTGTTACGGACAAGTGGCGGATTCCCTCTACAACTATTATTCCGGCGGGCGGTTATCTGTTAATATGGGCCGACAACGACACCGGTGACACCGGACTACATGCGAATTTTCAACTCGATAACAACGGCGAGGAAATTGGTCTTATTGACAGTGACGGAGAAACTTTGATTGACAGTATCATTTTTCCCGACCAGACCACCGACATCTCCTACGGCCGCTTCCCCGATGCTACCGGCAATTGGTCTTTTCTTGCCATCCCGACACCGGGGACAGAAAATAATGATGCATATTCAGGCAAGATTAAAGCTCTCGGATTCAGTCATGAAAGTGGTGCCTATAACACACCGTTTTCTGTGACAATAGATACTGAAACTGAGGGAGTCGAAATATATTATTCCGTCGACGGCTCCGAGCCATATCGAATCGGTACACGTGGGTCAATCGTAGGCACAGTTTATACCGAACCTGTTCCAATCAGCAATACCACCTGCCTGCGTGCTCAGGCTATCAAGCCCGGGTGGCTATCTGCAGGCATCGAGTCACGGCAGTTCATCTTCTTTGAGCCGGACGTCCGTAATTTTAGTTCCAATCTGCCCATCGCTATCGTTGATACATTCGGCGAGGGTATCAGTCAATACAGACAAACTTTTACCATTACCGGCTTCTTCGACACATCGACCGAAGGCCGTGCCGTGATTACAGATTCGCCTGAATTCATCGACAGAGCAGGGATAAACATTCGCGGCAAAAGCTCTGCAGGATGGCCCAAAAAGCAGTATCACCTGGAAACGTGGGACGAATATGACAACGATAAAGATGTTTCCATCCTCGGTTTCCAACCCGAATCCGATTGGGTCCTGCAGGGACCATACTCGGACAAGTCACTGATGCGCAACGTCCTGTCTTATAAGTGGAGCAATGATATGGGGCAATACGCCGTCCGCACGCGGTTTATCGAGATGTTTCTCAACACCGGCGGCGGGCCTATCTCGATGAGCGACTACGTGGGCGTGTATGTGTTCATGGAAAAAATCAAACGGAACAGAAATCGCGTCAACATCACAAAACTTGAGCCGGCTGATAACGCTGAGCCGGAGGTCACAGGCGGGTATATTCTCAAGATTGACAAGCTCGACGCAGACGATCGAACATTTCACACGGATATCGGTGTTCATCTAACCCACGTCGACCCGAATGGAGCAGACATCACGCCCCAGCAGATGTTCTGGATTCAAGACTACATTCGAGATTTTGAGTCGGTCTTGTTCGGCCCAAACTTTGCCGACACGGTTGACGGCTATGCCGGGTATATCGATATCGATTCATTCATAGACCATCATATCCTTGTAGAACTTACAAAGAATATTGACGGCTTTCGCCTGAGCACATACATGTTTAAGGACCGCGGTGGCAAACTGAATATGGGGCCGGTCTGGGACTACAATCTTTCGTTAGGCAACGCCAATTATTATGACGGATGGAATTCTCAGGGCTGGTACCACGAGGTCTGGGGCTTGTGGACGCCCGGTGGTGAAGGCTACCCTTCATACGAATGGTACCGGCGTCTTTTCGAAGACCCGGAGTTTGAGTTGCGTTACTGGGACAGATGGTATGCGCTGCGCAAAGGTGTGTATTCCACTGAAAAATTACTCGGTGACATCGATACGTACAACATCCTACTTGACGAGGCGCAGGTTCGAAACTTTGCCCGCTGGAACATCCTCGGTCGCTACCTCTGGCCGAACTGGTTTATTGCCTATACCCACCAGGCGGAAATAGACTGGATGAAGCAGTGGCTGGAAAGTCGGCTGGTATGGATCGACGGTCAGTTCTCTGCTCCGCCTGTCTTTAGCCGGGACGGGGGACAGGTCTCCAACGGATTCAATCTGACTATAGACTCTCCGACCGGCACGATTTATTATACGCTCGACGACAGCGACCCTCGCCTTACGGGAGGAGCCGTTTCACCTGCTGCATTAAACTATACTATCACCGGGCCTGTCACATTAGACGAAAGCACAATAGTCAAGGCACGAGTAATGCACAACAGATGGTGGAGCGCGCTGAACGAAGCTGTTTTTGCCGTCAGGCCGGTGGCGAATAATCTGCGTATCACAGAGATATTGTATTACCCACAAAGTATTACCGGGCAGAATGACCCAAACGAAGGCAGGAAGAGCAATTTCTGTATAAATTAAGAGTTCCTCTTCACATTTTTCAAAAAATGCTGTAACGAATATGTACTCTTAGTGTATAATACATATAAAGTATTTATAATCCGAAGTACAATCATGGGCCAGGCTAATCAGGCAGACCTTGTTGTAAGTTCCTGCAAAAAAAGGGGCAAAATTGTCAGGAGAGGTGATTTTTCCAAACCATCGATGCAGAAGGGATGAGGAAATGTTAGCATATTTGAGAATTTCACTGCTGAGATTTATCCGCCACTGCATCTTAGGCGGATTAATACCGGCAATTTCCCTGGTTGGTTCTGCAAAAGCCGATATCCCTTTAGTAATCAACGAGCTGATGGCCTCCAACAACAACTGCATCCAAGACCCACAAGGCCAATACGATGACTGGATAGAAATCCACAATTACGGCTCAAACGATATTGACATAGGAGGTTCGTACCTAACGGATGATTTATCTGCTCCTACAAAATGGCGATTTCCCGATGCAACTATTATAGCTGCGAATGGCTATCTATTGATATGGGCAGACGATGACATCGACGATTCCGGCTTGCATGCTAATTTTCAACTCGACAGCGAAGGTGAGGAAATCGGGCTGTTTGACAGTGAAGGGCAAACTTTGATTGACAGTATCACTTTTCCCGAGCAGTTTACCGATATATCCTACGGCCGTTATCCCGATGCAAATGAAAGCTGGCGTTACTTTGACACACCAAGCCCGGCAGCACAAAATGAAGGTGGTTACCTTGGAAAGGTGGCTGATACAAAATTCAGTCACGGCCGCGGTTTTTATGATTCGCCCTTTTTGGTGACAATCACCACAGAAACCGAAGACGCAACAATCTACTATACGCTCGACGGTTCTGAACCTCTTCTGCAAAACTTGCGAGGGGCACCACAGGGTACGATTTATACCGGTCCGATTCTTATCAGCGGGTCAACACCTCTAAGGGCTGCAGCATCTAAAACCGGTTGGAAATCATCAAATATAAACACTCAGACCTACATCTTCCTTGACGATGTGATTGAGCAGCCACAACACCCTCCCGGCTTTCCAACAAGCTGGGGATCAACACGGGCCGACTATGAAATGGACCCGGATGTTGTCAACGACCCGGCTTATGCACCGACTATAAAGGAAGACCTGCAAACAATTCCTTCGGTTTGCATCGTACTCGACAACGGCGATTTATTCGGCTCCCAACTCGGTATCTATTCAAACGCCTCTGGAAGGGGAAT
The DNA here is from genome assembly GCA_964569935.1 of uncultured Pirellulales bacterium. Lineage (GTDB taxonomy): Bacteria > Planctomycetota > Phycisphaerae > Sedimentisphaerales > Anaerobacaceae > JAFGPS01. The sequence goes on along the minus strand of CAZMWN010000028.1, from coordinate 2,001 downwards.
TAACTGGGAAAGAGAAGCATCTATCGAATGGATTGATCCTATAAACGAAACCGACTTTCAGGTCAATGCCGGTTTGAGGATGCATGGAGGAGTCGGCAGAACAAGCGGTATTAAAAAATCACTGCGAATTCTTTTCAAAAATGAATACGGCCCTCCGCAACTTAGGTTTCCGCTTTTCGAGGACACCGATGTGGAAACCTTCGATTCTCTGGTATTAAGGGCTTCATGGAACTACTCTTACTTTGGAGACAGCACATACTGTGATGGTATAGGAACCGAACATACGCAGTACCTGCGAGACCAATTCGCACGTGATACGGCCAGGGACATGGAAGGCTTAACACCCTACGGCAGGCATGTCCACCTCTACATCAACGGTCTTTACTGGGGCCTTTACATACTTGCAGAAAGGCCCGACGACGGCTTTGCCGCAAACCATCTCGGCGGCGAGAAGGAAGACTATGAGGTTCTAAAGGCAAGCAATGGAACACCACTGGATATAATATCCGGCGACCACAATACGTGGAACACCATGTTCAGTCTGGCGAGGCAAAATTTAAGCAGCACTTCAGCATACGAAGCGATACAACGGTATCTTGATGTCCCCGCCATGATTGATTACCTTTTGATGGTTTACTACGTCGGCAGCCGCGATGCTCCTGTCCTGCTTTGCAACGACAATAACCCCCGTAATTTCTACGTGCTGCGAAGAAGAGAACCGCCGGGCCCGTTTATATTCTTACCCTGGGATGTGGAATGGTCGCTCGAGTGGCCCGACTGGTGGCGAGCTAATCGAGTTGAGATTGTAGGCAGGGAAAATCCGCACTACCTGCTTAATAGACTAAACGCCAATCCGGAATTCCGTATGCTGCTTGCAGACCACATTCACCGGCATTTTTTCAATGACGGAGCTTTAACGCCGGCCAAGTCAATCGACCGCTATCTGTTCCGGGCCAATGAGATTGACCGGGCTATTGTCGGGGAATCCGCACGATGGGGTGACAGCAGAAGATCCCGTCCTTACACCCGAGACCTCGAATGGGTAGCCGAACGTGACCGCATTATATACGAGTATTTCCCCATTCGTACGGATATTGTTTTGGACCAGCTCAGGCAGGCGGGCTTTTATCCGGCCGTCTCGGCTCCAGAGTTCTATGTTAACGACCAACCACAGCATGGCGGGTATGTTAACTTCGATGACACGATATCGATGGATACTGCAGAAGGAACTATCTGGTACACACTCGATGGAACAGACCCTCGTTTACCTGAGATGACAACCCAGCCGAGCTATCAATTGACATTGGTTTCCGAAAATGCATCTAAGCGAGTTTTAGTACCAACCGGTCCAGTTAGTGAGGACTGGAAAACCATCGTGAATTATAGGGACCTGTCATGGCTTGAAGGTAGGGGCGGTGTCGGCTATGACACCGGACAAGATTATAGAAGTTTATTTTATATCGATTTGTATGACCAGATGTATCAGGAACAAACCAGTTGTTTTATACAGATACCATTTGACGTGCCACAAGATACAAATCAATTTAACATTATGACGCTTAGAATGCGTTATGACGACGGCTTTATCGCATATATCAACGGCGTGGAAGTTGCACGGCGAAACTTCACAGGGACACCCACCTGGAACTCAAATGCCGACGCAATTCACGATGACTCTGCGGCGGTTGATTTCGAGGATATCAATATCTCTTCACAATTCGACGTACTTCATTCCGGCGACAATATCCTGGCCATACACGGATTGAACCAGTCCACAACAAGTTCCGATTTCCTGATTTCTCCTGAATTAGTAATAATTCAAAGCAGCATAACAAACCCATCAGACATCTCGGAGACTGCGATACAATATAATGGAGCTTCTCAGTTAACTTACAGCACTAATTTGAAAGCCAGAAAACTCAGCGGCAGCACATGGAGCGCGCTCAATGAGGCGATTTTTGCCGTAGGACCGGTAGCGGATAATTTGCGCATCACAGAGAT
>CAZMWN010000027.1:14991-20168 GCA_964569935.1 uncultured Pirellulales bacterium | reverse complement strand
GGCGCAGATCTGGAATCATACCTTTTACTGGAACGGCCTGTCCCCGAAAGGCGGCGGTGCCCCCACAGGTACCCTGGCTGCCGCGATAGAGAAAAATTTCTCATCGGTTGAAGACTTCAAAAAGAAGTTTACCGATTCCGCGGTCAACAACTTCGGCTCAGGCTGAATTTTTTTAAGTACGCAGGCCCTGGGTGCTTCACGCAAACTATGCCTGAGCACGCCGATAGCCTGTTCGTTTGCATGTTTTAATAAGCCCAGATTCTGAGGCTGTGACCTGATGAACGACAGAGCAAGATTGACTTTACTGCATGATATGAATCTCTTCCGGCATCTCGGACAATTAGCAATATGATCTTGCAACCAGCCCGCTTCGGGATTAATATGCTTGCTTAAAGACGAGTATAACCAGTTTCTGATTCGTTTACACTGGTTAGGTCTTCTTTTATATGATATATTGCTCAGTGAGATCTTTTTCTTTATTTTTGAAGTAATCATTTTTATTCTTCTTTTCCCATCCAAACGGCCAATAACTGGATTGCCTTACATCTATAAACCCTCGCCGTCCCTGCTGATATGCCTAATATCCTTCCTATTTCCGCATAGGACAATTCCGCCAGGTCTCGCAACGTGATGACATTCCTGAGATATTCAGGCAATTGTGCCATATATTCTCTTAAAGCTTCCTGAAGATATTTAGAATCAAGCTCTTTAATAGGTGAGTGTTCAATCATCCGTATAACAGTAGAATTGGATAATCTTTTCCTCTCAGCGATTCTTCGTCTCAACATTGTTATAGCCACGTTATTTGCCACGCGGAAAACATAAGCTTTAATATAGTCAGGTTTCCGCCCCCCTTCATAATGTGCTAATTGCAAAAAAGTATCCTGGTAGGCATCGCATACATCCTGCTCGTTCCCCAGGATGCGCCAGAGCATAGTGACTAACTCCTGCCCGTATTTCTGCATTGTAGATAGTATCCACCTCTGGTCTTCAGCGATAGTCTCAGAGCCGATAAAATCCCACAATGTTCCGCAGCTTACGGCCTTACCAAGCATAAACGTCCATTTCGATTATATAATCTTGTTCTGTTGTTAAGACGCAGCACCAAACAATATGTTAACATAAAATTCGCAAAAAATGTGTAAAAATATTGTTTTCTTACGTAACGTTTAAGGTGCTCATTGCGTCTTGGTTTTAAATTGTAGAACTGGAAAACAGGAAGTTCTCAAAAAACCACAAGGATATGGACATAAGTAATTCTAAAAAAAGCACTTACAACAAACGAACACATGCGGAGGATGTCGTCTCTATCGTTGATGACTTACTCAGTAAGGCCGTGAAATTCGGTGCAAGCGACGTCCATTTCGAACCCACAGGAGCTGAATTAGCAGTAAAATATCGGCTTGACGGCGTCCTTAACACTGTCGAAAAACTCCCTAAGTCTCTATCTGATAATGTAATAGCAAGGCTGAAAGTTTTGGGGGGGCTTTTAACCTATCGCAATGACATACCCCAGGAAGGCCGAATCGAAATCAATAAAAGCCAAAACGGCCAGGTAACAGACCAGCGGCTTGCAGTTTTTCCTACAATTCACGGCCAACGGGCGGTTGTGAGATTATTCTACAGCAACACTGAGCTAATGGAACTAAAGCAATTAGGTTTTTCAAATCAGTTATATACAGCCTTAAAACAAATTGCCGCCAAGAACATGGGAGTTTTACTATTAACAGGACCTGCCGGTAGTGGAAAGAGTACTACACTGGCTGCACTACTTCGTTACATTCTGAAAAACTACCCCGGTAAAAGCGTTGTAACTCTCGAAGATCCAGTAGAGATCAGGATAGAAGGTGCAACACAAACGCAGATTACGCCACACGGCAAGATGACTTTTCCAACCGCCCTACGGTCGCTGCTCAGACAGGACCCGCAAGTTTTAATGATTGGAGAAATTCGTGATGCCGAAACGGCTAAGATTGCCATCGAAGCGGGACTAACGGGACACTTACTTATGAGCACAATGCACAGCGGCACACCCGCGGGCGCATTCCTGCGACTACTTGAGATGGGTATTGAGCCTTACCAGGTCACTTCAAGCATCTCAGCAGTCCTGAATCAAAGGCTTGTCAGAAAACTCTGTAAAAGATGCAAAAAGAAATCCGAACAGGAAGACTCGTTCGAAGCAGTAGGATGCGATGAATGTTTTAATACAGGATATAAGGGCAGAATTCTCATAGCGGAAATGGTCCAATTAGACAGCGATTTACGAAAAGCCATTCTTGCCAAAGCCGACCTCGAAGAACTTGAGACCCTGCTTATGAGTAAGGGACATGCAAACATGTTAGTCGATGGACAGCGGTTAATCAGTGAAGGCCTTACAACTCTGGATGAGCTCAACAAAGTTTGCGGATTTTCTGCTTAAGTATATCGACCAGGAATTTAAAGTAAAACGCATGATTATCTTAAAATATTACAGACAAATTTCTAAAGTCAGGCATTATTCAGTACACAAACTTGTTTTTTTTGCAGGTATTGCGAGCTTGGCTTTCATAGTCGTCTGTGCAAGTCCTGCAAAGTCAGAACAGCACGAGGTAGTAATTCCAGATGATTGGAAGTCAAATATATCGGTCGGTCAATTGACAGTGGATTGCAATGCCTTTTACGGTGTGCCCTGGTTTTTAGGGCTTTATCCTGTAGTCCGACTAAATCTGCCGGTTGAAAATCTGACTACAGAAACGCTTTATTTTAAGCTGCACTACAGGACTGAAAGCAAGATAGAAGGTTACGGCAATTCGGGAATGGGCTCTTACTATATGTTAGAACCTCGTGAAAAGCGACTGATAGATACAATCGCGCCTATCGCTTCGGTCACAAGGCCGATCAGATTCATCTTAAGCATGGGACAGCCGCATCATAATTCGGAATCGGAGCCCTCAGCAGGAACGAAAGTTGTAATAATAGATCCATTCACTATATCAGCAGCGACTTCCGGGAACATTGAGCAGACAAATGTGAATAACAAATATTTTGACGTGAAAAAAGTTCAATTGGAGCATTCCGAAGAGCAAGGTAATCTCGTAGTTTTTAAAGTGCAGAATATCACAGACCAGGACGTTATGCTCAGAACATACGTTGCGGTAAATGATCCGCAGAACATAGAGACAAAAGGGGTCTTAGCCCGGCCACGTGGTTTCTTTTCCGATTCAATCGAGACAATACCCGCAGGCAATATTGCGAGTATTACTATCCCCTACAATATTCCTCCTGTGGGACCCGGACCTGTTCTGGTTTATACACTATTTGTGCCCCGTAAGAAAGACATCAAACCGAATGAACGTGATTATCGCGATTGGGACATGACGCTTGTCGGCTATGGCTCATTCGATCTTAACAAAGCTACCGAACTTGGAAAATGTTTAATCCCGGTACATGACCCTGTGGAGGAACGGGCCAAACTGACTGCAGAAAAAAAGTCGGAACATTTTCTTTTCAGATATCGGCCGGATACTTATGCAGAAAAGAACATAGACAAAGCTATAAGCGAGCGAGAACAGGCTTATCAGGAACTCGGCAAGGCCCTACAAATGAAACTGCCGGAAATGGTGACCATTGACTTGTATCCCGATATGGAAGCCAAAGGATTAGGCAGCGGCACAAAATGGACACCGGCTAATACAAGGTCAAACAAACATATCTGCGAGGTCTATAACGAAGAATATCAATGCGACCCATACCACGAGCTGGCACACATATTTTCATATCACTTTCCAAATTATAGTACTAACAAAGGAGGTATCGTCGAAGCATTCGCAGCATACTTTGAACCGAACAATATGCAAATCAGTCCAACAAAAGAGATTATAAAACAACAATTAAATGCAGGGAAATTACCTTCTCTTATCAATGTTCTGCAATCCGAAAGCAGCAGCCAGGAATTGGTTATATTGATTGATTTCCTGCTTAAGAAGGATGTTGAAAAATTCAAGCAGTTTTATGTAATTATCACAAAATCACAAAAGAAATCCAACATTGAGAAAGCAATCCGGCAAATATATGAAACCGAACCGAAAGAACTGGAAAAACAATGGCATGAATACATCAACCTGGAAAATGATGCTTAATTTTATTTTGGATAGATAACGTGAAACCCGCAATTATAACTTGCATTATTTTATTATCGATTTCATCTTTTGCATACGCAAAACGAGCCCGACCATGGGTCGAACTGACGGTTAATCCATCCAAAACAACAGAAGCTGCGCAGCAATACAGACTTTTACCTACAGCCGAAGAACAAACCGATGCCGATGCAGTCCCTTTATATCAAAGAGCAATCCAATCATTGCCGGAAGATTTTCAACCAAAACAATTTTCCGATTGGCGGAGCTTACCTCCCGACCAGTTACCTGTCGAACAGGTTGAATCGACTCTTAAGAAGCTCAAACCCACTTTAGATTTATTAACACAGGCTGCAAGATGCAAACATTGTAACTGGCCTTTCGTAAAACCCGGTCAGGTTAGTCAGGAATTTATGGATGATCTCAGCAAGTATCGGCAGTTCTCTTTCATACTTGATGTAAAGACTAAACTCCAAATCGAACAAGGCCAATATGACCGGGCCATTGATACTCTAAAGACATCTCTTGCAACGGCAAGGCATCTTGGTAATACTACTACTTTAGTTCAGGGAATGGTCGGTGTAGCTATAGCTGCACGGAATCAAAGTCGGATTGAACAGCTCATTCAGTCTGATAATGCACCGAATCTTTATTGGGCCTTAGATGATTTACCGCAACCGCTTGTAGAAATAACAAAAGCAATCGATTTCGAAACGGATAATCTCAAAAATTACAACCTTTTGCTCCGCAAACAGTTTGAAAAGCAGTTGAAGCCTGCACATGAGATGATTCGTAAACAGATGAATCATGTAGATCGAAAAATCGCCGCTCTGCGATGCATCGAGGCGTTGCGGTTATATGCCGGTTCTCACAACGCCAAATTTCCCGAAAAGCCCAGTGACGTCACTGAAGTTTCCATCCCCAATGATCCTGTTACCAAAAAACCATTTTCATATAAGAGTACCGGCTCCGAAGCAGTCCTTGAATTGGAAGCAACCGAAGCCTCTGAAGGTAGAGACGCTGTACGATACGAACTCAAACTGAAATAATAAAGGATACATG
>CAZMWN010000027.1:0-14981 GCA_964569935.1 uncultured Pirellulales bacterium | reverse complement strand
ATGGCAACATCCCAATGTAATATACAAACATTAGCCTGCCGATCAATGAAACTCACTGTTATCTGTCTGACGATTTCTTTATTGATTATATCTACTACATATGCTGGACGAGTTTTACCTCCAGTTAAATTGACACTTTACCCTGCCAAAGCTTCCGAATCCGGGCAGAAATACCAGCTTTTGCCGAAAGCCGAGGAATTAATTGATGCTGATGCGGCGCCGTTATATGAAAAAGCAGTTGCATCTTTGCCGGCAGAGCTTAATACAGACCAAATCAATCAATGGCGCAAAACTCCGCTGGATCAATTGCCTCTAAAACAGGTGCAGACAACCTTACAGCAGTTCAAACCAACTCTGCAACTGCTCGAACAGGCCGCCAGATGCGAACGATGCGATTGGACTTATGAGGCCTTACAAAACTTGACTCAGTATCGTAACATAGCGTTCATTCTGACACTTCAGATACACTCTGAAATCGCTCAGGGCCGGTATGATAGCGCAATTGATACCATACAGACCGGATATGCTCTGGCAAAAAACTTAAGAAAAGAGCCTATGTTGGTTCCCGGTTTGGTTGCAGTAGCAATCAGCGCAGTAATATCTCAGCAAATCGATCAGTTCGTCCAGAGACCTGACGCACCTAACCTTTACCAGGCTTTGCAGGACTTACCACAGCCGTTCATCGACCTAAGTGACCCATTGGAAATAGAAGACGTTGATGTCGGGAAAAGAGTGCGTCTGCTAACCAACAGGCTGAATCGTCATATAGCTGCATTGCAATGCATAGAGGCGTTGCGTCTTTATGCCGGTACGCATGACGGCAAATTTCCGGAGAAACTCGGTGACGTCACTGAACATAAGATTCCGGAGGATCCTGTCACTAAGAAAACATTTTCTTATAGTCGTAACGGCTCAGAAGCCGTCCTTGAATTGGAAGAAACTGAAGGTTCAGAAGGTAGGGATGCTATACGATATGAATTAATTTTAAAAGATTGAAGGATACATAATAATATGGCAACATTCCAATATAACGCATTAACATCGGCAGGTCGTCTGATGAAAGGCACACTCGAAGCAGGCTCGAATGACGAGGCGAACGAACTGCTTAAACAAATGCAGCTTGCCGTCAATTCCATCGATAAAGCCCGGCCGGAAAAACCAAAGACGGCAATCGGCAGAAACGAGTTTATGCTCTTCAATCAACAATTAGCCTCCATCACAAAGGCCGGAATACCCCTGGAAAAAGGTCTGCGAGAGCTTGCTCACGATGTAAGCTCCCGCTCAATGCGCAGCCTCATCGATGCTATCGCCGGCGAGCTTGAAGCAGGTGTTAGTATCGACAAGGCATTTGAAAAAAGACAGAAACATTTTCCCCCGCTTTATGGAAAAATATTAAAAGCCGGCGTCGAAACAGGAAGACTAAGCGAAATGCTAACAAGCCTTAACAGGCACCTTGAGATGGCCAGCCGAACAAGAAGAATCATTTTCGAAGCGATGAGTTATCCTGCCGTAATTCTGTCACTGGCAGCGGTTATCATTACAGGTGTATTCATTTTCGTAATCCCACAGTTCAGTACGGTACTTCAAGAAATGACGGACGGTGGTCAATTGCCGGTCCTGACTCGAACATTTCTGAGTATGGCCCACAATGTAGCACCTTTCTGGATTATGATTGGATTAATAATTGCCGCGATAATTGCCCTGATGGCACTGCTTTCGGCATTCCCGGCAGGACGCAGGTTCAAGGAATCGCTTCTTCTTTCTATTCCGGTCATAGGCAAAGTTTACCATAGCAGCGTGCTCGGAAGAATGGCCGAGGCGATGGCAATTATGGTCGCAGCCGGTTCCGATATGCCGGAATCACTCAGACTAAGCTCGGGTGCCACAGGAAGTGAAAGACTTATTACCGAAAGCGAGGTGATTGCCAGTCATATCGAACAGGGAGCCGGCATCCTGGAAGCAGGACAATTCTGCAGAATGATACCAAGATTGTTCTTTTATTCAATCCAGTTAGGTTCTCAACGAAATGAGCTTCAGGATAATCTTTACAGTCTGGGCCAGATGTATGCTGAGCAGGCGCGATTTGGCCAGGCAAGACTACAGGCGGTTTTGTTGCCTATAATGCTGATTGTTGTGGGTGGCTTTTTGTTCTTAACTATTCTTTCGATGTTTTTACCAATGATACAAATAATAACAAATCTATCGGCTTCTGCATAAGATATGGAAGATATTAGCTTAATCATTTTAATAATATTATATATACTCCTCGGATGGAAGAAGCCGACCGTAGCCCTTATAACCTCACCTTTTGTAGCCGGCACAATACTTGTCCTGGGAATTGCAACACAAAATATGGTTATAATTGTATGTTCGCCCGTTCTTTTCGTTTTAACATTTACAGCTGTATTCTTTTCAGGAAAAGATTCCGATTCTGAAAACCGGCCCCAAAAATGTGCAAAATGGTTCTTCATTATTCTTATCATTCTTATATTCTTGATCACATGTTTAATCCTTGCCTTATCGATTCATATATTCAGCATCATATTTGTTGTCATGTTCGTAAGTTCAATCATAGCTTATAGCCTGACCTCAAGGAATGTAACTACTGCGTATGTGCTTTCAACGATTGGTTCGAGTATTCGGCAGAATCTTCCTTTACCGATGGCTTTGGAATCTGCGGTAAGCGGACGGTCGGATAAGCGTTCAAGAATCCTACATAATATACAAAAATGGCTGATTCAGGGCTATTCGCTTAGTGAATCAATCAAACGAGGTTATCCAAAATGTCCCGGCTATGCAGTAGCAATAATATCCGTCGCCGAGCGTATTAACCAACTCCCATTAGCACTAAAAGCTATCGAAGCTAATATTGCCGTCCAAACTGAAGAGAACCAGAAAATCAGACCTGTTCACCCAATTTATCCGGTCATTGTCATTACTTTAATGTTCCTAATGTTGTTGGGAGTTATGACGTTTATCATCCCACAGTTCAAGATGGTATTAACAGAAATGGTCGATGAACCACAACTACCGACTGTTACACGTGTGGTTATGGATATAATGGACTTTATTGCTTTCAAATATGGATGGTTGCTCGGATTGGTGGTAATTCTGACAATCCTCATTTTTATTCCTGCTTCAATATATTTCAAGTTCAGATCGCGTCGGCCGGATGATCCCTTCCTATTCTCTCGAATGGGCGATTTTATCAAGTGGCATCTGCCTGTTCTGCACTGGTTTGAAAGGAATTATTCTATGGTACAAGTAGTTGAGATGTTGCGGTTGTCGCTCAACGCCGGCTGTACTGTCAACAACGCCATCGAGAATACCATCGGCCTGGATGTAAACAATCGCTTTAAGAGACGGTTGAGAAAATGGCTCCAAAAAGTCGAGCGTGGTGACAACATCGCCCTTGCAGCCAGAGAAAGCAAACTCGGTTCCGCCCTGGCATGGGCATTTGACGAGCAGGTCAATCAGGGCAATACTATGGTGATTCTTGAGACTCTTGAGGCGTTCTATCGCTCAAACTATAGCTATTGTGTCAACCTCGCAAGATTCATTATCTGGCCGTGTATTATCCTTTGTATGGGAATAATCGTGGGCTTTGTGGTCTATGCCATATATTCTCCGATGATTGCGATTATTAGCCAATTGACGACATTAGTGACACCATGACAGAATTATGGGAGCATAAAAACGTGTTCACAAAAAATAGAAAATATCATGGTTATATGTTAATGGAAATAATTATCGCGGTATTTATCCTCGGAGTATTAATCACCGCATTCACAATGTCACTAAGCGGATTTGCAAGATTTAATCGTTTCCAGTTGGTCAGACAGCAATGTGTATCAGCCGCCCAGGCCGAACTGGATTGTATCGCAGCTACAGGCAAACCAATCCCCGAAGAAGATTTGAAAAGACTTTGGCCAAAGCTCAGTGTTTCAATCGAACAGTCGGACGGGACCGGCCAGTGGCGGGGATTGAAATTCGTTGAAGTACAAGCAATCGGCATGAGTTTCAATCAGCAGGTGAAAATTCAATTGTCAAGATATATTGCAGGCGAGAGGCTTTTAGCCGACCGGGAGTTATGAATATGCGTAAAGGCTTTTCTTTAATCGAACTTATAGTAATCATAGCAATCCTTCCCTTTGTCTTTATTGTTATAGACGGCCTAATCACAACTATGTTTTCTGATATCCCCCGGTCCATAAAAACTATACAGGACAACTCAATCCTTCTGGATATGGCCGAACAATTGCAGGAAGATATCGACGCGGCAAAAGACCTGCCGCAGTCAATTGACGGATATACCGCCGGCAATGAGCTGCTCTTTATTAAGCTGGCCGATAGTGTGATTCACTATCGACTAAAAGACGGCCAGGTACTTAGATATGGATTTGCAGAGAATCAACAACAAATTCCCGAAGAGACAAGATTATGGTCAATGCCCGATACTAAAATCAAATGGCACGTCCACCGCCAAAACGGCAAAGGCTATGCAGTAGAAGTCGAAAATCATACTGAGTACGTACAAAAAGGTCACCTCATAAAAAAAATGGCAAATTCGCACATTTATTTCGTTGGAATTTTCGAGTAAAACAAAATGAAAAACAAAAGAGAAAAAGGGTTTATCTTAATCCTGGTTATTATATTGATTGTTCTCGTCGGATTCGTCATGTCCTTTTTAACAACCGGCGCAAACATGATACTGTTCCAATCAAACAACAGTTATCTCCAGGCCTGTAATAGAAACCTTGTTGCAAGTGGCCTTGCGTGGACGAAAATAAATATCCAAAAAGAAAATAGTGATATTATCGATAAAATGATAGAATTGGATGTTACTGATATGAACATTCGCGATTCAAACTTGGCCGTTACTGTGAGGATCCCGATGGAAAATCAGCCGGAAGTTCAAATCAGTACATCGTGCAGTCGTGGAAGGAAAACACTCAAAAACGATGATACATACAAAATCAGGTAATGATAAACAGAAAACAATTATTAGAGCACGCAAAAGCCCAGCAGGCTACTGATATACATATTTGTGCCGGTGCCCCGATTTTATTCAGAGTCGGAGGTAAATTAGTCCCCATTACAAAAGAAAAATTATCACCCGACCAGAGCCGGGAAATATCACTCGATTTGCTCACGGAAGACCAGAAAATCCAGTTTGAAAAGAATCTGGATTTCGATTTAATGCTGGCCGAGGGTACCGGCAGATATCGGATAAATATAGGCTTTTTCAATGGGGCGGTTGGTTCGACTATTAGAATCCTTCCCACAAGACCCAGAACAATTGACGAGTTGATTCTTCCCGATGTCGTTAATGACCTGGCCCAAAGAACAAAAGGATTAGTCCTTATCACAGGCAGCACAAGCCAGGGCAAAACCACAACAATGTCGGCCATGATAGATGAAATAAATTCAAACTATGAAAAACATATCATCACTATCGAAGATCCAATCGAGTACGTACACACAAACAAGGTCGGCGTTGTCAGGCAAAGAGAGGTGGGCAGGGACACCAAGTCATTTTATACAGGACTCCGGGCGGCCTTGAGGCAGGATCCTGATGTTATTGCAATCGGTGAGATGAGAGATTACGAGACAATTAAAATAGCGCTGGCCGCCGCCGAAACAGGCGTTTTGGTTCTCTCAACTCTGCATGTTATATCAATCGACAAGATTATCGAAAGGCTTTTAAGCTATGCCCCCGCCTCCGATGAAAGCCAGTTGAGATTTCTTCTGGCCGAGTCCCTGCAAGGCATGATTCACCAGGAACTTATCCCAACAGTCGACGGCAAACAAAGAGTCGCCTGCGAAGTGTTGGTTGTCACCGGTGCTGCCAAAAACATTATCAGGAGAAAGGGAGGATTCTTCCTGAGAACCGTAATCGAAACCGGGAAAAAACACAAAATGGTGACAATGTCCGAATCCGTCAACGCCCTTCTCGAAGCCGGCACGATAAGCGAAGGCGTCGCAAAGACTATCCTGTCAAACTATAAATAATCAACCGCTCAAGCCATACTTCACACCATAACAAAGATACCTGTTTCCGGCGATAAATAAATTATCTGTTCTGATTACACAGGGCCACATCGGGACCATATCTTCTTACCGCATCTTCTCTGATGTAATCCATGATTGGAGCAAGGTGGATAACAGGTTCAACGCGTTTTTTTCGCCGGTTTGCGCCACGATATGCAATATCAAGGATAGCTTTTCCTTCCCATATATTAGGTTCAATTTCAAATTTAACTGAAAATCCATATTCAGAAAGAAAGTCAAGATTGGGAACCGGATATGGTTGAGCCTCTGCTCCTTCACACTCAGCGACAGAAGGAATAAGCAATGGTGTAACAAAACCATCATCAAGGCCAAGGTCGAGATTTCTCTTTTTCATGGCGATCCAGTAGAAATCACCCGTGAACCACGGACCTCTAACGCTTTCAGCGGCACGTCTTGAGACACGGCCAGGCTGCGCCTCCAACTGGCCAAGTTCGCTATCGAAGACCAACGTCACTGCTTCGTTGTATGTATGCTGAGTGTCCTTAAGGGCGAGAGTTGCAACGTGAGTGCCAAACAAGTTTGAAAACGTTTCTTCCCATGTGAATGCAGAGGGGTACTCCGGCTCCAATCCTTTACTCTTAAAACCGAACCATGTGATAATCTCGTGCCAGGTAACTGCCGTGAAGGTCAGATATTGGCTGAGACCAACGGAGACCTCGTAGGCGATTTGTTCCTTGTCCTGCCGTGACATGCCCTTCCAGTTATCCGGATAAGTCAACCGGACAAAATATCGCGAAGGTTCATATAATCTGAATGAAAACTCGTCTTCATCTTGCATGATTTGCTTAAAGACCTTCGCGGCGAGAAATACCGTCCAATCAGAGGCTTTACGCGCATGACCGATGTCAATAGCGCCTGCTTTGCACGTATACACTATACCGTTTCTTTCCGACAGATTAGGTCTGTATCCATGTTGCCCCAGTTCTTCCGGACCCGAAAAAACTGTGCCTAATGTCGGACTGGGTAAATATCCCACTCGAATTCGCGGACTCGCATCAAGTCCCTCACGTACCAATTGATAAGCCGGCTTCAAGTCAGGCGCTTTGGTTTCTGCCTGATACACGCTTGCTCCGGCCCAGGTCAGCGCTTCCTGACATCCAGCCGATACAAACATAAGTAACGATATAAAGATGACTGCTAACAAACGGAAAAACATATTATCATCTCTTCCTTTACATAACAGAGAAACAAATCATAACCTATCCAATTGGATTTGATAAGAATTCTTTCAGTAATTCCTTAGGCCCCGAACTTTGTTAATCCATATAATTAATCCATATGTTTTAAACTCGGCCATATATCCTCCAGTGGTTTTTTGGGTTCCGTGCAAACATAAACAGGCAAATACCTTTCATAACGAAGAGCAGGAAGACACTCATGAAAAGCACGTCGCTCAACGTTATTGAAGTAACTTTTTAATTCTTCCAAATCAATACCAATTGTAATCACTATTTCCCCTGCATAGCCTCTCGTCCCCCAGAGAAAATATTGAAGATGTCCACTTATCGGCTTGGGAAGATTGTATTTTTCACCGAAAAGCCAGATAGCTCCTGCTTCTCCGTAATTTTCCGTTAGGATACAGGCTTTTGACTTTTCTTCGTCACTCAAGCTATTGTATGCTTGGGCAACTTTTTCCGTCATTCCTTCCCAACCGAACCTGTCCGCAAAATGCTGGTGAAGACGTCCAAGCCTGTGTCGCTCCCCTTTTACTCCCATGTACACACCCCTTCCTGAATACTCGATAAGGACATCGACAGGCAAAACAGGTCTTACAAACGGAACGCTAACAAGTCCCATCAGGAATGTCACTAGAACTAATGTTTTTATCAGCCACCGGACCTTGTGTTTCTCTACAAATCCCTCAATAAAAACAGCTCCCCCTGCAAACAAAACAGTGTAAAACGGAGCCGGCAGATAAAATTTTACCTGTTGATAAATACAAATAACCAGGATAACAATATACGCGTACCCAAAAATCCTAAATTTTTCTCCTTTTTTGTTAAAGATAAAATAATAAATACCTAAAAGCCAAACTGGAAAAGCAAGGAGATTCATAACCACAACTTGATTTTTAATAAATTCCACAGGTGTCGTAGGCCAGGTTTTCCCCATTACATAATTCTTGTAATATTCTAAAGACGGAAATCCTTCTTTAATTTGCCAAAGGATATAAGGAGAAAATATCAATAATGCTATAATACCACCAACCCAAAGTTGCCAGCTGAGGAAGTGTTTTCTTTTTCTGGTCAAAAGCAGACCCAGGCATAAACCAAATCCAAGATAGAGTATCGTAATCTTAGTCAATAAACCGAACCCGGCAACTATGCCAAAATATATCCAATACTTTTTATCTTCGGTTTTGAGAAGTAACACCATTACATAAAGCATTAGTGTCCAGCAGAGTTTATCAAAAGCATCATAAGTGTACACACTTTCAAAGCATATATAGATCGGAGCCAGTGTAACACATGTAAGTGCAAGCAGTAGTGCGTTTAAACCGCCGCCCATCTTTTTAACCATTAAGCTTACCAACCAAATAACAAGTGCCCCGGATATGGCCGGAAGGAGATGTAAAGAAATAAATGATGTACCCAAAAGGGCTCTGACTATGGCAAGAAGAAATGGAACAATCGGAGGAACGTCAATATATCCGATGTCTAAATTTTCACTTAATGCAATATAATATAGCTCGTCTCGGAAATAACCGTACTCATAGGGAAATAGACAAACAATGAATTTAATAATGATAAAATATAATACAATAGCTCTCTCGCTAAGAAGTCTTTCCCTACAAAAAAATTTTCTGCTCATATAGTAAATCCTTTTACGGTTAAAGAACTTGAGTATAAAAAGTTGTACTAAAAATGCAAACAACAATTTATGCCATAATTTGTAAATTTATCGTGTCTGGCCGGCAAGTATAGAAGATACTAACTTTCATAGTGACTCAAGGGTGACCTGATGCCATATTGAAAGTGGAAGCTTAAACAGAAACCACACCAGACGAAGGTAATTATGATTTTTGGTAAAAAATAATGAATCAATTCAAAGGGCAGTTAAGATATTCTCAGTGGAAGAGACTGAATAAATGCAGTATAAACACACAGAACCACAGTATTGAGCAGACCTGAAATTCATGTCCATCATGTGGCTAAAACCATCTTTCTTTCAAAAAAAACGGCCGGAAGCTGACAAATCTGATATAATAGAATATTGCACAATTCCATGTAAAAAAGCGATGCAAATATCGCCATAAACGACTCAAAACTAAATGTCCAGGTTGCTGAACACAAGGGAATGGAATCTAAAGTACGAGAAAATACAGAAGATATAAGAAAGAAACTTGAAGCTGGGAAAAAAATACGAACAAGCTAAAAATAATCAAATATATTTATATTAGAATCAGAATTTCGTTTGGATAATGTAATGTATAGAAAAACAATCGTAACACTATTCTTTAGTTTAATCTTCTTTTGCTTTACCACCCTGCTATACTCGCAGGATGTAAAAATAAATGAGATTATGTCATCCAATTCCACTACTATTACCGACGATGACGGCGATTATCCCGATTGGATTGAACTGTATAATAATGGTAATAATCCAATCAATCTAACTGACTATGGACTTTCTGATAACGAAGATAATCCATTTAAATGGACATTTCCAAATATCACACTCCAGCCTTGCGAAAATCTTTTGATTTTTGCCTCTGACAAAGATCGTCGAGCATTGATATCACACTGGGAGACCGTTATCGACCGTGGCGATATGTGGAAATATCGCAGAGGTAACTCAAGCATACCTTCTAACTGGAACTCTCTCAATTATGACGATTCCGGCTGGCTCTCCGGTCCAAGCGGTTTTGGCTATGCCGATGGCGATGACGCCACAGTTATAACATCGACACTTTCGTTATATGTCCGCAAAGTTTTTGCAGTCAATGATGTGAATAATATTGCCAAAGTCCTTTTACATATAGATTACGATGACGGTTTTGTCGCTTATTTAAATGGTGTAGAAATTGCACGAGCGAATATCGGAGTACCCGGAATCCCCCCGTCTTATAACCAGACTACGAATACAGACCGGGAAGCGGAAATTTACCAGGGAGGTTATCCTGAAAAATATGATATAGATTCGATTCAAACGCTGCTCCATGAAGGTGAAAATGTCCTCGCAATTCAGGTGCATAATGTAAACAATACTTCATCGGATCTTTCACTAATTCCCTTTTTAACGCTTGGTATGTTAGAACCACCGGATAATCCTTCTGATCCCCCTGAAATCTTACGACTGCAATCGACGGCATTACATACAAATTTCAAAATTAGCTCCAGTGGAGAAACCCTGTTACTTAGTGAACCGGGAGGAACAATAGTTGATATTGTTGAAACCGGAGATATTCCTGTCGATGTTTCCCGAGGCAGACAGCCTGACGGCAGCTCCAACTGGATTCTCTTTTATAATCCAACACCCGGAGCTATTAATGATAATCAAGGTTATTCGGATGTAGCAGAGGAAGCCCAATTTTCTCAACCTGGAGGTTTCTACAACGGTTATGTACATTTAACATTAAGTACCGACTCACCAGAGGCCACAATTTATTATTCATTAGACGGCTCCGAGCCGACCGAGCAATCAAATGTTTACTCCGGGCCAATCTCGATAACGACCACGAAAGTTGTAAGGGCTAAAGCCACAGGCACTAATTTATTCCCGAGCAAAACAATAACGCACACTTACTTCATAAATTCTGAACATACATTGCCTGTCTTTTCGTTATCAACCACTCCTGAAAATCTTTTCGATGTGAACAACGGCCTATATACATTAGGTCATAATTATCAATCTTCAAATCCATATTACGGCGCCAATTTTTGGCAGGATTGGGAATGCCCTGTCCATGTCGAGTTTTTCGAATCCGACGGTACTGCCGGCTTCAGTATTGATGCGGGGACGAAAATCATCGGCGGCTGGAGCAGAGCAAATCCTCAAAAACCTTTGGCTATATTCGCGCGGAATAAATATGGTTACAGTGAAATCAAATATCAACTTTTTTCCGACAGACCTTTCGATGAATTTCAGGCCTTTATTTTACGCAACGGCGGTAATGATTGGGGACGAACATTTTTTAGTGACGGCCTGATGCAGGGCTTAGTAGAAAGTACTGACTTAGATATCATGGCTTTCAAGCCATGCATTGTTTATATAAACGGTGAATACTGGGGAATTCTTAATCTTCGCGAAAAACAAAACGAGCATTATATAGCAATGTACCATGATGTAGATCCTGATAACATTGACCTGCTTGAAGGTAACAGGAATCCTATTCACGGTGACTCCCAACATTATAATATGTTAATCGATTTCATTTCAAACAATGACGTTAGCCAGAAAGCAAACTATGAACATGTAAAAACACTGATTGATGTAAATAATTTTATAAATTACAACGTTGCTCAGATATATTTTGACAACAGAGACTGGCCGGGAAATAACATTAAATACTGGCGTCCAAGAACAGAAACCGGAAAATGGAGATGGCTTCTTTATGACACTGATTGGGGATTCGGTGTAAATGCATACGACCGCGGTGGGAACCAGTATGTTTACGATTATAATACTCTTAAATATGCCACCAGCCCCCAGCAAACTCCCAATCATCATGCAAATCCACCATGGGCGACTCTGCTGTTGCGTACTCTCCTGGAAAATGAAGAATTTAAGAATGATTTCATCAATCGTTTTGCAGACCATTTTAATACCATATTCCAGCCTAAAGTAGCAGTTGGAAAGATTTATGAAATTCAGGACATTCTTGAACCGGAAATGCTTAGGCATATCAATAAATGGAGTCAATCATATCCTTTATGGTCCAGACACAGCATGTGGTGGAACGACATGAACAGATGGTATAGTTTTATTAATATAATGGTCGATTTTGCCAACAACCGAATACCCCACATGCGTAACCACATTATAGAAAAATTCGATTTAAGCGGCGATGCACAAATAACTCTAAATGTTTTTCCGGCAGACAGCGGTATAATACAAATTAACACAATAGCCGTTGAAGAATTTCCCTGGCGAGGGGATTATTTTATGAACGTACCAATACAAGTCACTGCAATTCCTTTTACAGATTATAATTTTTCCAGTTGGTCAGGTTTCAATTCATCGGATTCAAATTCCATTACCATCGAACTTACCGGAAATTCATATCTAACCGCAATATTTGAACCGAAATTAGAAAACAACGAATCAATTGTTATCAACGAAATTAATTACAATTCCAACGCCGTTTTTAATCCCGAAGACTGGGTGGAGCTATATAATAACGGCCAATCATCGATTGACATATCCGGGTGGCAGCTCAAAGATTCTAATGATAACATCTTTTACATTCCAAATAATACCATATTAGCTGCGGGGGAATATTTAATTCTCTGTAGAGATACCGCAGCTTTTAGTTCATATTTTCCAGATGCGGCAACTATCATCGGCGATTTAAATTTTAACCTCAACAGAACCGGGGAATCTATCGAACTTCATGATGGCACTAATTCGATTATTGACTCTGTAACATATAGTAACCGATTTCCCTGGCCCATAATGCCTGATGGCGGCGGCCCAACGCTTGAACTTAAAAATCCTAATATGGATAATTCATTGCCGGTAAGCTGGGCAACTTCAACAAATCATGGAACTCCAGGCGCAAGAAATGGAATACTTGCAGAAGAATAAAAACAACCATAATTATCTGTATCCTGATTGAACTATACCAAGCGTAAGAAATCAATGAAAGGAAAAGCTATGAAAGTACTACGACAAATTGGTTCGTTATCGTTCGTGCTGGGGCTGTTCGTCACAATATTTGCCGGTGTGCCTTGGCATGTAATGGCTGTCGATGATCCGGCCGTACCCTGGTGGCTGCAAACAGCAATATTCTGCCTTCTGGGCGGCATTCTTGCAGTCCTGGTAACATTGGCTCTCGAACAAAGTATAAATAAGAGACCGGAAGAATTACAGGTTGCCGCTGTGCCTGATAAGTCCGTTTTGTTGTTGAATTCCACAGAGGTACCCGGCCGTCAGACTCGCGAAATTCTCGGTTTGGTTCAGGGCCATACGGTATTTGCAATCTGGCTCGGCAAAGATCTATCGGCCCTCATCAGGCTTGTCCTCGGCGGAGAATTAACTGAATACACCGAGATGATGGCTAGAGCCAGGGCGACAGCCGCTAACAGGATGATTGCTGAGGCCGCAAAGATGGGAGCGGATGCAATCATCAATGTCCGCTATATGACAACGAGTGTTGTTGGCAGTGCCGCTGAACTTTTGGCTTACGGCACAGCAGTCAAGCTCAGCGAGTAGAAGTTATTGCAAAAGCCGTTCACACAGACTATAAATAACATCGCAGTAACGACTACAATTAAAATATAATCGGATTATCCAACCGGTTGGTATGGAAAAGCAAAAAAAGGCTTATCTTTATGCAGTTATAGTAGTTTTATTCTGGTCTACGATTCCTGCAGCTTTTAAGATTTCCCTGCGCCATCTGGATGTCTTACCCCTTTTATTTTTTGCCTCACTCGCATCAATTGTCGCTTTTTTTCTTTGCCTTTTTTTTTCTAAAAAGCTGTATCTACTCAAAACCTTCTCAAAAAAAGATTACTTCTATTCCGCCCTGCTGGGCTTTTTTAATCCTTTCCTGTATTACTGCGTCATATTAAAGGCTTACACATTACTTCCCGCCCAACAGGCCCAGCCGTTAAACTTCGTCTGGCCGATAACGCTTGTTCTACTATCGATTCCCATACTCAAACAAAAAATCAAGACAAGGGACATTCTCGCAATAATCATCAGCTTCTTCGGCGTCTTTATCATTTCAACGCGCGGTGACATTCTCGGATTCAAAATAGATAGTCCGGCGGGGGTATTTTTAGCTTTGAGCAGTACGCTCATCTGGTCGCTGTTCTGGATATACAACGTCAAAGACAAGCGAGATGAAGTCGCCAGGCTGTTTTTGAATTTCGCCTTTGGTTTTATTTTTATCGCTGTCGCCATGCTGTTCTTTGGAAAAATTGAAATCCCGGACTTCAAAGGACTCTTCGGAGCAGCATATATCGGCTTGTTCGAAATGGGTATTACATTTATGCTCTGGCTCAAGGCGTTGAAGCTCTCCAAAACAGCTGCACATATTACAAACCTGATATATTTGACTCCCTTTTTATCGCTTATTGTAGTTCGCTTCACCATTGACGAAGTAATTCTTCCTGCAACGATAATCGGTTTATTTTTTATTGTCGGCGGCATAATATTACAAAAACTTTAATCTCAATTTATATGATAATCTCCTCAATGATTCGTGCCACTACGTAGTCCGGCAGTTTATTCAAAGCCGGCTTGGCCTGATAAGCCGAAATGATACTCTTATCCGGAAAAGCTCCCATCTCCGTAATGAGTTCTTCTGCCAACTGCTCCAATTTGTTTTCCTCCACTACCGATTCCGCCTTGCTGCGTGCCGCCTCCACCAAAGCCTCAAATTCAGCACGGCTGTCGTACCAGTTTAGCTGTAATTCCAATTCGAAGGCTTCTTTCGCCCTGCCGTGTTCGTATAGATATTGAATCCCGAATGGATTATACATTTCTATCCGCTCATCTATAAAAGCAAGGCATGCTTCCCGGTATGCAGCCAATTTCTCCGGGCCGAAATCCTCATGCTCCTCTGCTGCAATCTCCTCGGTAAGTACATCTTTAATCTTACTTTCCAGAACATTCTTTTTAGCTACGAGCAGTTCATATAACGCTTCGTAATATGCTTTTAAGAGTAAATTTGTTGTGTTCGGCTTTGCCATTGACTTATATTTTGCTCATTTGACGCATTTTTGCACTAAAAAATTGAGTTT
>CAZMWN010000026.1:0-20356 GCA_964569935.1 uncultured Pirellulales bacterium | reverse complement strand
CTCGCTTGTTTCCAAGTTTTTATTTTCCCTCTCAAACACCCACTCGGGCTCATCGACCCATTTGAAATAGGGCCGCAGGTGGAAACGCAGCATTCCTCCGATGATATTCGCAGGGAAGGTACTCAGGCATGTATTGTAAATGTTCACAGCGTCATTGTACTCAATCCTTTTATCATAAATTTGAGTTTCCACATCCGCAATTTTAGTGACGAGGACATTATATGGCTGGTTTGAAACCAGTTGCGGATAATTCTCAGCCACAGCCATAAGCCTTGTTAAGCCGTCCGGCGAAAATTTATCTCCTGAAAATTCCTTCACACTCTGAATAAGCCTCTTCAAATCATTCGAGACACCCATAGCATCTTTCCTCATCTCCATCGCGGAAGTGAATACACCCTGCTCATGAGTTATAAACTGGTTCACCGTAGCGGTCAGGCTAACAACAACATTCTGCCTCATTTGAAGTCCCGCTTCTACCTGTGCCCGCAGGTTTCCTATCTGCTGTTCCATCATTATCAGTCTGTTGTAGTAATAAATATTGGTATATGCACAGACAACTACAAACAGCGTTATGGAAATGACCTTGTAATGTTTAGAGATAAACCGGCCAAACGAGTGCAGCCATCGTTTCTTCTGAAAATGTTCAGGCCCCAGGATAACACGCACCTTCTCCTGACGTTTTGCCTCAGTCGATTTTCTAAAAGGAATCGCCATGAACTCAAACCTCAAATATCAAACAATTTTGAATCCGCCAAAGGCGGATGACCTCCTTAACGTTGTGCTATTTGCCCTATGTTTTGCATCTTCTGATTATATTTCTTCAAGTTCCATAGCTTTCTTGAAGCACTCCATAGCATCCTCTCGTTTACCCATTGCCTCATAGGTGTAACCAAGACGTTTATGGACTTTGGAGTAGTTTGATTCGATGGCTATCGCCTTTTTAAAACTGTCAACGGCTTTTTCATAATCTTTTAGCTTATCATGCGCAACGCCGAGGTTATACAGCGTATCGAACGATACGTCCTTTTTGCGGGCAAGGGCGCTGAGGTAAGTAACTGCCGTTTTTGAGTCATCTTTCTTAATAGCCAGAAGACCCAGTCTGTAGACCGCATCCGCACGGGTTTTATCCATCTCGTAGGCTTTCTTATAAGCCTCCTCGGCTTCCTCATCCATACCTTCCCGCTCGCAGCAGATACCAAGGTCGTAATAGAGAGAAGCGTCTTCTTTACCCATGCTGATCAGTTTGTTATATTGGTCAATGGCCTTTCCGTACTGACCACGACTCATCAATGCAGCAGCCTTTTTGGAGACCAGATCCTTTGCCTGGCCAGATTCTATCTTTGTCAAACTGCAGTATGCATCGACAAGACCATCAAGGCACCCTCTGAGCTTTAAAAAAAAGCTCTGTGTTCGAAGAGTCAGTGGCACTGCCTGGTCCTTTTTGGACTCTTTAGTCACACTCTTTTTTACCATTTTTATGCCTCCTCATTTGCTTCTTTAGCAGCCCATTTTGCTTTCATACTGCGAATACCGGCTAATATCGCCACTATTCCAAAACAAAGCATCGCAAAGGGCACAATTGTAATCAGTATATCTTTAAACATATACCAGTTGCCCATTATCCCCCATAGTCCAATCACGATCGCTATGATCCCTACAATTACATGCAACATTTTTTGCTCCTTTCTTTCAATTTTTTACATTATTTTCAAATATTTACTCTTCCATCACTTGCTTCAATAGGGTAATCCCACGCCTTCATTCCACCCGTCATGTTATACACATCCTTAAACCCTGCATTTATCAGTATCTGGCAGGCAACCTCGCTTGTTACACCTGCAAAACAATACACGATTATATCTTTGGTCTTATCAAGACCGAACAGACTATACCCCAATTGATTTAACGGTATGTTTATCGCCCCGGGTATATGGGCTTCGTCATAAGATGCATCGTCCCTGATATCTACAATTATATAATTATCGTCGGATTCATCTCTAATTCTGTCTGCCAATTGATCTGCTGTAATCTCGTAGAAGCCAGCTTCGTTTGGCAGCACGAGTACAAAACCATCATCGGTATTGTCAGTTCCCGCGATATGGGCATACACCAACCTTCCGGTTTTAGCCACGAGAGACAAAAACGGTATAATAACCAGAACAACAATAATAATAATGATTATACTTTTCTTTGTAATCATGCGATAATAACGTTTACTTCCCTTGCAAATGGAATTTTTTCCATTAACTGTATCTTGACGTTGCGGGCGATCCTGTCTGCTTGTTCCATACTGAGATCATCATCCACGCTTATCCACATATCGATATGCAATAGTGTTCCAATATAGCGGGCCTTTATTTTTATAATATCCTCTACTTCACTTATCCTTTGCGCACATACCCTTATTCGTTCCAGGACCGCCGGCGATGGTACCTTGTCCATAATCCCGGCAAAACCGAGGAAAACCATTCGCAACCCCACAAAGAACACAGCAATAGAAATAACAGCGATTCCAGCTCTTATAAGATATCCTGCTCCGAGACCGGCAAGTATCAAAAGCAATAAAACGAAGGTTGAAATCCAGGCTCCGTACCGATTATATCGCCCGGACATAGCGTGCATGCCATTTGACGATTTTTTATTCTTTTCTCTCAGGTATCGGTAAAGAACCTCATTGGTTATTATTGATATAAGAGTTACCATTACCGCTAATGTATATGAGCCGACCAGTTTGGTACCGGTCATTATCTCCAGACTGTAATAGAGCATATGAGCAGCAATAACCAGGCCAAGCAAACCTACAACGGTCATGCTTATAAACAGTATCTTTCCAAGACCATAAGGATAGCGTGCGTCGCCGCTTCTTTTTTCTATAACTTGTGCCTGCCATGGAATCAGAAAGGCAGACGCGGCCATAAGAGAAAAAAGACCATCGATTAAAACCAGCTTACTGCCGCCCAGAAAGACAAACCCAAGCTTCAAGACAGCAAGTGCCAGGTTTCCAAGCAAGCCTGTCATGACCGAATGGATAGACTCATCGGCGTTTGAATATACCTTACTTACGTTCATTTGTGGTTAATTTGCTTTCTGCGATTCTTTGAATTCCTTATAATCCCTACAAAATATGCGGTGCCATAACCGAGAAGAAAACTCAAAATCAAAAGAAAAACTGTTCTTATCTCAAAGCCTTTTCCAAAGGGTAGATTCACTTGAGTTGTATGCATGTTCACAGCTATAAACAGGAAGACAATCAAAACAACGGCTATAATTAAAATCGTTCGCCACATATTTTTTTACCTGATTGTATCTTTGATAATTGGTTTTACTTTATTGATTGGGATTGCGAATCCCACACCAGTAAATACACCAGTGGGAGCATATATGGCTGTGTTTATGCCTATAACCTCACCACTTACATTGATAAGCGGGCCGCCGGAATTACCCCTGTTAATAGCGGCATCCGTCTGAATCATGTTTTCATACGTCTGGCTGTCTATAATGAGGTTCCTTGAATCATCGCTGATGATACCTGCCGTAACTGTTTGCTCCAATCCGAAAGGCGAACCGATTGTAAGAACAGCCTCAGCAACCTTTATTATATCCGAGTCTCCCAGAATAGCGGCCGGCAAAGGTGATTCGGGTTCAATCTTCAAAATTGCGATATCATTTTCCAGGTCTTTACGAATTATCACCGCCGGATATACTATCCTTGAAGAACTGAAAGTCACAACCTTTATATTCACGGCGCTTGCAACAACGTGGGCATTGGTAATAATATAACCTCTCCGATCAATGATAACACCCGATCCTAACGACGCCTCTTCAACAAATTGTATCGAAGGATCATCGAAAGCTACTGTACTGGCCAAAGCCGGCCCGCCTCTTCTGGGGGTCGCCTTGTCAGCAGTAATATTGACAACCGCAGGCCTGGCCGAGGCAAATGCGGAAGCCAAATCGTCATCGGAACACGTTAATACAAAGTTAGAACTTGAAACAGTACCTGGACGCTGGCCGGGGCTTGTTAAGTCAGTGCTGTCGGCTGCTGTAGCTTGTTCCTGTAAAAGCAATTTCTTTCGCCCAAGCAGATTCCAACCAAACAGGGAGTCACGCCCCCCATAAATTCCCAGATTGACAGTGCCCCAATATACTATGAGGAAATTAATTACCACAAGTGCCACCAGTATCCATAAGATATTTTTGGACAGCCATTTTTTAATATTCATCTGCACACCTTTTTATTAATTTTCATCCTCGTAACGTTCTCCCGATTCTTCAAGCCGTTTGCATACCGGTTTTTCATAATCATCTTCTTCATTTATATGTTCTGTAAGTATTACATTATCGTCATCGGTAAATATCGAAAGTATTCTGTCCAACAAGCTCGGTTGCCTCTGCTGGGCCGTTGTGGCAACAACCGATGAATCCAGTGCGACGTAACGCAACTGGCCTTTACTATAAACATCCAGAAGCGCCATATCATCATCGGTGGCTGCAATCGCCTTGAAAAAATCGTTCATACTCGCTATAGATGTATTGTCAATACCGGTAATCACATCTCCAGACTGAAGGCCGGCCTGATCCGCCAAGCCGTCTGGTGTCACCGACAGGATTACAATTCCATCGATATTGGCGGGGATACGCAGCGAGGTATGCAGATCTGAGCTGAGAACAGAAAGCGACACCCCCCAATCCGGATCATCTCCATCTTCAGCAATTGCCGCAGCGACAGACGAACTGGCCAGTGTGACATAGACTGTATCCTTTTGCCCATCTCTTATATATATGATTCTCACATTGTCACCGGGATTCAGTTTGGCCATAATATCTCTGAAACCATCCACATCCTCTACGGTAATGTTATTTACTGAAAGCAAACAATCACCTCTTTGAATACCGGTCTTATCAGCAGGCGAATTTTCAATGACACTGTTTACAATAACACCACACGCCTTCGACAGGCCAAACTGCTCGGCAATAACAGTATCTACGGAAATAATCTCTACTCCGAGAAAAGCCGACGACGATGCAGCTTCATCTACTGTCAGGGTGGCCTGCACAATCGATTTATCAACAATCTTTGGATTGCCTGCAACAGCAGTACCTAAAAGACTATGGTTACCTTTGGTTATGTATTTATATGCAAGGCAACCTACAAAGCCTGCCACCATTCCACCGATAACAAAAGCCAACCAATAGTACCGCCTCAGACTTTTATCAGCCTGGGTTTCATCAACACTCAAGGTCTTTGTCCTTATTCGTCGTTTTTATCTTCCAATTCATCGATTCTCTGCTCGTGTTTTTTCAGCCTGCTTCCAAGCCAGAATACCACAACAATCAACACTAAAATTAATAATTGCCCGAGTGTCATAAGATAACTCCTTTCCTTGATTTACTTTTTTATCTTCTCCTGCTCATCCCCAACAGATTTAGAAATTGTACTATCGAAAGAGCAAACGCAATTATGTAGGTAAGAGCCGCGGCATTGAGCACCTTTTTGACGCCTTCAAGCTCTGTGTCATCAACTACATTATTTTCTTTAATAAATCTGAGTGCTCTGGCTGAAGCTTCCAACTCCACAGGCAGAGTCACTAAGTAAAAAATGACTATCCCAAGGAATAAAAGTAACGCTATATTGATAAAGAATGATGCCAGTGGGATTCTGGACAACAGTATCCCCAATAACAAAAGCGGCAATATAAAGTATCCCGCCTTCTCCACAATCGGAGCAATATTAGCCCTGAATTTTGCCGGTGGATAGCCTGTTCCATGCTGTATCGCGTGTGCTGCCTCATGGGCGGCGATTCCTATCGACGCAATCGAGGAATTTCGTGCCACAGGCCGGGAAAGCCTGACGGTGTTTTGGCGAGGATCGTAATGATCCCTGAGTGTACCGCTAATTTCTTCGACAACAACCTCATTAAGACCAACCGAGTTGAGCATCGTTCTGGCAAGGTGACTGCCGGTAACTCCTTTTTTAACCGGCTGCTTTGAATACTTTACAAATAGCCGACTGATTTTAACACGGGCATACAAGCCGTAAATAACCAAAGGCACAATCGCAAAACCTGATACAATATATATTCCTGTCAATATATCCATGTAACCAAACCTCTTTTTTCGTGTTAACTGTTTTTATACACAATCCCCGCTCCCCATGCAGGATTTACCCACTCTATCGCCTCGCAGGCTACCCGGCACGCACCGCACTCAAGGCAGTTTTCATACCTTTCGTCGATTTTCTGTTCAGCCTCGTCCCAAACATAAACCTCTGCCGGGCAGATATAAGTGCATATTCTGTTGAGACACTCGCTGCATAACTGTTGATTGAGCGTGATATGCGATTGGCTAAGAGGCTTTCTGCGAACCGTAAAAAGCTTGTCCTCCAGGCCAAGTTGATTGTTTTCTTTTTCTGTTGCCATATCAGATTCCGCCTTTCAACATTGCTGTGAATGTTCTTGCAGCTTTTGTAAAACTCATTCTACTGCGTATCATACGAACAATGTTACGCTTATTCGTACCCCTGGGGACGTCACTTACTTTGAAATAGCTTGTTATCACATCTTTGACAAGAAGCGGATAGTCATTGATTAACTCTTTATGCGTGCGCAGGATATCTATGAAATCTCTGCTGCTTTTCATATTTTGCAGGATAAAAGAATTTTTCACTCGATGTTCGTACTGTCGAAGCGCCCTGGCGTCGTAACGTCTCTGATCTCTGTTCTCCAATATTGTCTCGGCAGCCATTATCCCTGAAGCCATAGCCATATTCACACCCTCGTGGCAAATACTGTTGTTCACGAATCCGGCAGCATCGCCAACTAATATAAGTCCATTGGTATAAAACTTAGGCAGATTTTTATAGCCATCCATTGGGATCATATGAGCAGAATATTCCAAAGTTTTTCCCCCTTTTACTAAAGGACGAACACACGGATGGTTCTTAAATATGTCCAGCAGTTGGTTTGGCGAAGAAGGATTTTCACATCCGTAGATTTCACTGATAATAACACCAACACCTACGGACAGCGAATCCATATTGGTATAGATAAATCCATCACCTAACAATCCCGGTGTCGCGTCGGCAAAATACTCATAGGCCGCACCTTCTCTGGCTGTTAATCCAAATCTTTCTTCAATCACGTCCCTGCCCAGCTCTATCACTTCCTTGACAGAAATACATCGAGAACGCATCGACAATCTATCACGCAGGCCCGCCTTTTCCGAGAGTATGGAATTGGCACCCTCAGCACAGACAACAACATCAGCTAACAGGACGTTGTCGGGGTCATCACAAGTGCCGGCGGTCACGCCGATAATTTTATTGCCGTCCCATACAAAGTCCGTTACCGTTGTGCCGCAGATAACCGTAGCACCCTCGGCTTTCGCCTTTTCAGCAAACCATTTATCAAACACAGAACGTCTGACAATATATGAATGATTGTAAGGCGGCTTTTTATGTTCTTCCAGGTCGACGTTCAAAGAAATCTCCGAGTTGTTTACCAGCAATGAGTAATGCTTTTTGGCAACGAATCGTTCGACCGGTGCTTCGGTATAAAATTCCGGAATCAATTTACTCATCTGGTCGGCGTAGAATATTCCGCCAAACATGTTCTTGGCACCGGGGTATTGCCCTCTTTCAAGAATGACAACATCTACGCCCGCTTTGGCAAGAACGTAACCACAGGCAATCCCAGCCGGCCCTGCTCCTACAATAATTACTTCACACTCAGCCACAAGTTGTAACGATCTCCGACTATTGTTATTTTTTTAAACCTGCCTTAACTGCTCAAAGCAAGCTGACGTTCCAATTCGCCGTCCCCTGCAACATGCTCAGCATGCTTCCGGGGTCGTATCTTTTCTATTTCTTTAATCAAGGCCGGAACTACCTCAAGGACATCCCCCACAATACAGTAGTCAGCCACATTGAAAATCGGCGCCTTTGGGTCTTTGTTGATAGCCACTATGATTTCCGAAGATTGCATCCCGACAAGATGCTGAATGGCTCCGCTGATGCCACAGGCAATATACAACTTCGGACACACCGTCTTGCCGGTTTGGCCCACCTGGTGAGAGTAGGAGAACCATCCTGCATCTACAGCCCCACGAGAGGCGCCTACTGCCCCACCGAGGGTGTCAGCCAGCCGCTCAATAATTGTAAAGTTCTCGGCGTTTCCCAGACCCAATCCTCCGGCAGCTATTACTTCTGCTTCCGCAATGCCGGTCGTCCTCGCAGCCTCTTTCACTACGGCGAGCAGTTGAGCCCTCTGTATTAAAGTGTGATGCTTATAATCAAACTTGATAATCCTTCCCATGCGCAGCCCGTCGCGCCGAACCGGCTTGAAAACTTTCGGACGGACGCTGGCCATTTGAGGACGGTGGTTTGGACAAACGATAGTAGCCATCAGGTTGCCACCAAAAGCCGGTCTGGTCTGCAACAGGTCCCTGGTTTCCGGGTCTATCTCGAGGCCGGTACAGTCCGCGGTCAATCCTGTTTCCAGTCTGCTGGCTATTCTCGGTGCCAATGAGCGTCCTATAGCGGTAGCGCCGAACAAAACAATATTGGGTTTATGTTCTCTAATCAGGCCGGTTATCACTTCCGTGAAAGTGTCCTCAATAAAGACATCCAACTGGTCCGACTCGGCCAGATAGACCTTATCGGCACCAAAACAGATTAGCTCTCGTGCGAGTTCGCCGACCTGGCTGCCAAGCAACATTGCGCAAAGAGGTTCGACAAGTTTATCCGCCAATTGCCTGCCTTGACCGAGAAGCTCAAAGGTGACATTAGCAACTTTACCTTCTTTTTGTTCGGCAAATACCCAGACTCCCTTATATTTACTCTTATCAACAGTCTGCACGTTCTCGCGTATTAACTCAATAGCATTAAATTTCTTGCAGGCATCAACACAGACACCGCAAAAATTGCATTTAGCTACATCGATCCTGGCTATTTTTTTCGTAACTGTAATGGCCCCGAAAGGACATGCCCGGACACAAAGTTTACAGCCGTTACACTTCTCTTCTATGACGCGTATACTCACGTTGCACTCCTTTGCAATATTTTCACCTGACGGAATTTAAACACCAAATCAGTTACCTGCTCGGCAACCGAACCTTCCAGCCTTTGCCCGGCTCTGTGATGCTCCGGCGCTGTCATTTTGATAACCTGCGTAGGAGAACCTTTTAATCCAATTTTATTAGCGTCCGCAGCGATATCCCTTGCAGACCACACTGTAATGTTACTCCTCGCAGCGGCAATTTTTCCTCTCAATGACGGCAGACGAGGTTCGTTAATCCCTTTGGAAACCGTAATCAGTCCGGGCAGTGAAAGTTTTACTTTTTCGATACCCTCCTCTGTCATACGTCCTGTGACCATATATTTGTCTGTTACTTCATGTACCTTTACCACACAACTAACGTGTGGGATACCCAGCTTTTCGGCCAGCGACGGCCCGACGTGCGCCGTATCACCATCCACAGCCTGCCTGCCGCAAATAATCAAGTCGAAATTGCTTATTCTTTTTATAGCTCTGGCCAATGTATAAGAAGTAGCGAGTGTGTCAGCCCCGGCAAAACCGATATCGCAGAGCAAAACACCTCTTTCAACTCCCAAGCTCAAAGTCTGCCGCAAAGTATCAACTACCTGGGACGGCCCCATCGATAAAACTGTCACCATACCGCCATGTTTCTCTCTCAAACGTAGCGCTTCTTCGACAGCGTATAAATCGAAAGGATTGATAACGCTTTCCACACCTTCGCGGATGAGTGTGTTAGTTTCCTTGTCAACGTTGACCTCAAGAGTATCAGGAACCTGTTTGACACATACAATTATATTCATCTTTGTCCTAACAATTCAGCTTTCCACCATTTCTGCCATCGCTTAGCCAAACGTTCAGGCGAAGTCCGGGGCCCTGACATCTTCTTACCTGTAACAGTTTGTAAGGTATCAAGAGCAGCATTTGTAACAACAGGGTCATCGAGACATTGAACAAGAGCAGAAATCACCTGATGAGAACTATGATTGCCGGCCTTGCCGATGTGCCCGCTCAACCAGCCGATGCAAGTGACAGCTCTTCGGCGAACGCTTGCGTCTTTATCAGAAAGCATTCGTGTAAGAACAGGAATACTTTCCTGCCCGGCCAAACGATACAGCCCCCAGACGGCAGCCAGACGGACGGAAGCTGATTCGTCAGCCAGTGCACGTTCAATCGTGCTCAGCCCATCCTTGCTCCCAAGCTCTGTCAGAGCTTTGATACATTCCTGCCGCACATACGCCGAAGGTTCATCGGCCATATGCGCAATAAGAAGCCTGGGCGACAAATCATTATGAATACCTGCTATTGCAGCCGCCGCATCTGTACGCACTACAGCATCTTTGCTGGCAAAGTCAGAAAAGGCTTTTGTAAAGATTATTCTCTCCGCACCGTTTTTGAAATCAGCCGCTTGCACATCTTCGACTGTTACTTCTTCTAACTGGGCAGGATTAACCTCAAATTCATCTGGGTCTTCCGACTGTAATTCCGGCTCTTCACCATTTTCAACACTTACACCTATCGGTACTCCCTGATCTCTTTCATTCATCCGGTTATCACTCAGCTCGGCGGCTTCCATTGAAGATTCAACCTCCTCGATACCGATGAGTACTGTTGGCGTTTCCTTTACTTCTTCCTCCACCTCAGAAAAACCGGTTTTCTCCTCATTCTGGGTAGCATTATTATCCGATTCGTTTTCACGTGCTCCAGCTAATTCACTGCGAAGGCCGGTTACTTCGGATTCCAACGCAACGGTCTTCATCTTCATTTCATCCTCTCGGGCTTTGGCTTCATCAGCCTGGTTTTGTGCAGTCTGGAGATTAGATATTAGTGAATCTTTCTCTGACTGTAACATCTCAAGTTGTGACATGAGCCGGGCCTGTGCGGATTCAGCCTGGTTGCGCAGCTCTTCTAATTCATGCCTTGTTGCGTCAAGGTCGGATTGCAACACAGCCATCCGTCCGTTCGCATCCTCTTGCTGAAATGTCGTCTCGCCGGCCTCGTTCTGTGCTTTTTCCAAATCATAAATCAAGGAATCTTTTTCCGCCTGTAAATCTTCTACTTGGGATGTGAGTTGAGATTGATCTTTTTTAGCCAGGTTTTGCGTTTCGGTTAATTTCTGCCGAGTTGCAGAAAGTTCAGACTCCAGGGCAGCTATCTTCTCGGCCATAACATTTGCCCGATTTATTTTCTTATCAGCCTCTTTAGCATCTTTTCGCGCTGTTTCCAGTTCAGAGAGCAAAGATTCCTTCTCTGCCTGCATATCTTTGAGTTGTGATTCAAATTGAGATTGAGCTTTCATTGCTTCGTCCTGTATTTTTTCCAACCGACTTTTAGTTGCTGCAAGTTCGGATTCCAGCTTAGCTTTGGAGCCGGTCGACGCATTCTTTTTACCTTTTGTACCACCAGTTTTACTCCCAGTTTGTTGCCGACCTGTGGCATCAAGTTCGGATTCCAGTGCAGCCGCTCGCGCTCTTACCGCGCCTTCGCTGGCTGCTATTTCTTTGACATCTCTGACGGCCTGTTCCAGTTCGGAAACAAGAAAGTTATTTTTTTGCTGCAGAGTCTCGATTCGAGACTCAAGCTGAGATTGTTTTTTTTCTGATTCAGCCAATTGTCGCTGGAGAGCAACAAAGTCGGACTCCAACGCAACTGTTTTGGTGCTGTTTGACTTTTTTACCGGCTCAGGTTTCTTATCTTCTTCAGTCAAGCCAAGCATCCCTTTCCCAGTCGACACACCACCTGCAGCAACACTTGTGATTCTTTTACCAAGAGCCGCTGCTTTTCCAACAAAACTGCCCGCACGTTCGGATGCAGTTCCAACAACTTCTATAACCTTTGCTTTATCCTTCTCCATAATTCTATGCTTTTCTTAATTAATCGGTTTCGATACTTTACTTTTTAGAGGACTTACTACTCGATTGATTTGTCTGAGCAATCGGCCTTTGAGCTTCGTGTGATTCAACTATAACCTTTGTTTCTGCAGAAGCCTTGTATTTTGGTCGGTGATTTTAGTCAAGGCTCAAACTCCTCGACTTTTTCACTTTTTCTTTATCTTAGCCTGCTTGGATGTCGTCTTTTTCTTTGCTGTTGGGCGGCTTTTCTTTTCCGACGGACTTGCTACGGATTTCACAGCAATCTTTTTTGACACCTTAGGCTCTGGTTTTAGTATCACCTCAGGCTTCTGCTTTTGTGTTAGCTCGATCTTCGGTTTGAGCTCTGCTTTGGGTTTTGGCGTTGGCCCCGTCTTCGGTTTAACTTTTGGCTTCGTTATCTCTTTAACCTCGTTGGCCATTTCCTTACCGCCAACCACCAATGTTCCGACACAAACTCCCACAAATCTTGAGACGGTTTCAACAATTCCAGGGTTTTCCAACTTGTTCTTCTTCATCATTCTAACCTTCCATTCGGGGGCGAGATTTTCTCCTTACGGCATCTGCACGACAGTAATTGTTACGAATAAACTACAGCTTTGGATCTGTAAACCACCTACTGAAATCTAAGCTGTAGCCGGCTTTTCCTTGGTAGCATTCTGATATCCATTCTTGAAGGCTTTTTTTGCCTCTGAGGTTACCTGTTGAACTTTTGAGTTCATTTTTTCTAAGGTGTCAGGATACTTCCTGCAGACAACTTCTACACCTACAGCACCGATGAACACCCCGCCTATTAAAATTCCTAAACCCTTAAGCATGTTATCTCCTTTCTTTCAAAATGTGTATACCACGACCAATACCGTAGCCGAAGTTATACAGTAAATTTTTTCTTTTTTCATTTCCCTTCTTGTCCTCCTGCTCATCTGTTAAACATCTTCTACATTCCTCATCCTCGACTGTCTTATGCCTTTTTGTCCGGCGGTCCTCTTCTAAGCCAAATGTCCCGTCTTTATTCTCATTGTAAGTTCTAAGCAGAGATAAAGCTTCCGTCTCCGGTATCCGGTAATGACCTCCAGCAGTCTTTATCGCTTTAATTCTGCCTCGTTTGACCCAATTGATAATAGTGAAACGCGAAACTCCGCAGAGTCTTGCAAATTCAGTCGTTGTCAGGTAACCGCTTCGTGGCTTACTCCCATTACCTTTGAAGCTCTTTTTTCTCTTACCTAAAATTGCACCCATAGAATTATTCTCCATAATCCGCTAAAACCTGAATGTCGAAATTACTCTGCACTCCGTCCCTGTCGGTAGCAGTGATACCTGACCCGGCCTCAAACGTTTTACACAAATATGTTTTGCAGAAACTTCGTTGTTTTACTTATAAGTTTCTGTAAAAAATTTACATTTACTAAAGTTTTCGCCCGGCAATCGCCGAGTTAATACTCACTTATAAAAAAAACAGCCGGCTATCCATCGGGATAACCAGCTGGGTTAAACCACCACACTTTGATTTGTTGATACAGAAATATCCTGAGAAACTTTTGCAGTCCATTGCTTTTATTCTACCTACGCCTGATATACGCGGGTGATCATATATCGGTGGGCAACACAACTCATCCATTGAGTTAATACTTAACTCTTACTTTGAATCAATTAAACAGAATTGATTTGCCTGTCAACAAAAAAAACCTTTTTATTCAACATTTTTAGGGATTTATAAAGAAATACCTTCGATTTTAGGCAAAAAAATGCGAGATTGTTTAAAGTAGGATATTGCAACAATTTACACAATCTACACAAATTACTGTGCAAAGTATAAAACTAACCATCCTGTAAATCATTTCAAAGCATAGAACCATTTTTAAACATAAAAATCTTTAAGAAACAATATATTATTTATACCGACTGCCAACCGATATTATCAATTTTCAGCGAAGACTTTTTTTGAAAGTTCGACATGGAGATGTTTTTCGGCGATGGTTAATTCAAAATTCTGACTATTCAGATACTACCTAAATTGGTAGCTTTGCTCTTTGAGTTTATTGGCTGTGTTCTTGTATTCAGTGATTTGATTTCGAAGTTTTTCGTTTGGATTGTGTAGTGGACTTTGTTCGTGTCAGTGGTGTTAAGCGTGATTTTATGTCCCTTAGCATTTGCTCAATCTTCCTTCGCTGAGTAACTTCATGCTGGAGCTTTTCGTGGGTTGTCGTCAACATGGCTGATTGATCCACAAGCTGAGTACGCAGATCGGTCACCATATTATCATAATCTTCAAGTTTCTCCTGCAGTGGCTGTACTTTCTTCTGCAGATTGCATATAGTCTCGTGGGCCTGAGCCAAGTTAACTTCAAGGGTTTCTCTGTCTGTATTAGAATTTTCCGCAATCTTCAACAGTTTTTGTACCTGCATCTCCAGGCTCTCATGCCATTTAGATATTTTAGTTAGTTCTGAACGTAACTTTTCTATTTCTTCTGCTCGGTTGTCCTTATCCGACTTATCACCAAGCCGATTATTTTCGAGTTCTTTAATACCGGCTTCAGTAACATCTATTTTCTTGCTGAGTGCATCTCGCTCAACAGTTACCGCTTCAATCTGTGACTTGGCGTCGGCATGTAAATCATCACTCCCATCCTGCTCTTGCTTATCAACCTTCTCTTGTTCTTGTTTGTTAGAAGTGGTTTGTGCTTGTTCCAACTGTTCTGTTTGAACAGGCTGCTTGTCCGGCGGTTCACCTTGAGTCTCTGCTGTTACAGGAGCCTCGGCTTGCTTGGATTTTTTGTCCGCGATTGCATCAAGAGTGGACCGTATTCTGTCATATATGCCCCCACTTTCCGGCTCAACGGTTGATTCTGCCTGCAAATTTTCGACTTCTTTGACATTACTCTCTATGTCCTTTGGCGGAATCTCACTTACCGTCTCCTTATCTTCAATTTTTTGATCTTCCAGCATTGTCGAGGGCTGTTCTTTCGCAAGCGGTAGTTGCTCTTCGGGTTCTGTTTTAACTTTCGGTTCGGTTTCTCCGAGCAACTGCGCAAGCCTGTCCTGTTCTTCAGTAGTAAGAGATGCATCTTTGGGCAACTCTTTCGCAGTTGGTTGTTCCGCTCCGAAGTTATCGAGAATGGAGAGAATATCAGCCGCGTCCTCATAAGCCAATGCAAGAGTATCACTTTTGCTACCGTTGTTTTCGGCAACATTAGCAACCTGTTGCTCAGGCAGGTCGTTCTGCTCAACCTGTTTAACCTGCGTCGTATCTGTTGCAGCCATTGGAATACCTTTCCTTTCCGGCATTTTGCCGAGAGTTTCTCATTACGTACAACACGGGCATGCCAGATCATTTCTTTACAGCTAACTTCTTATAGCTGTAGATCTTGACCAGCTCTGCAACGTGTTGTTATGCATGAGGTAAACCAAGGGCAGCTGCGACGGCTTTATTTTGCGATAATGATAGTAATCGCGTTTTTATTTCTCTAAGCATCTCTTCGGTTTGTCTGCGAGCGGCAACTTCCTGCTGTACTTTTTCATTAGCTGCCGCCAGTTCAGCGCTCTGAGCTATAATCTGATTACGCAAGTTGGACACCTGGCTGCCATCGTTAGTGGCTTCGTCCTGAAGACTTTCCATTTCCTTTCGCATATTGCACATGGCTTCATGGGATGCAGCCAAATCAGTCTCAAGCGTATCTCTGACCTTATTGGCCTCTTCCAAACGATCCATAAGACGTCGCACCTGTTCAGCCGAAACCTGGCGTTCCTCTGTTAACTTGGCCAATTCAGCACGCAGACGCTCGGTCTCTGCAATTTTTTCCTGAAGGCGTTTGATCTGTGTTTCAAAATCGGCATTCCTGCTGGCCAGTTCCCGTGTTCGTTTTTGGGCAAAGGCCATCTCTTCGGAAAGTGAGTCACGTCCTTCAGTGACTGCCTCAAGATGTGGCCTAATCTCTTCAAGCAAGTTGGCTAATCTATCCCGCTCTTTCCTGAGTGAAGCATTTTCCTCACTTAACTGAACAGCCTTGCCGGAGTTTGTTTCAAGAGATGCAAGTTTCTCTTCCAACTGAACACGAGCGGTTGTCTCTTTGGACAGTTTCTTCTGAAGCATATCAATATCACCTTCCAGAACATCTTTGAGCTTAGAAGATGTGCCGGTTTGTCTTTCAAGACTCTTGACAATTGACAGAATATCCGCTCTTTCCTGTGAAATGTCCACAAGGTTCAGCATATCAAAGTCGCCATCCTCTATAGTGCCCGACTCGTTCTCGGTTTTGAGGCGATTAGCAGCTTTTTCCTGCGTGGTCTCCAGATTAGTCAGCTCTTCGTCAAGACGCTGCTTAAGCTGGTCACGATATCCCTGCAAACTATCGCTTTCCGCCATATCACCTTCCGCTAAACACGCTTCAGTCTCTTCCTGCTGGTCCTGCTTATTTTTTTCCTTTGATTTGTTAGTTTGCTGACTAATATTTTCCTCGGCTTGCTCGTCTTTGCCGAGTTTTTCCTTATTCGGACTTTCTTGTTTTGTTTTTGCGCTAGCCATTCACATTCTCCTTTCTAACTTTAGATATCAAGGCCCCCAAAACACGCTCGTCTGCGTCCTTGGGTCCCTTAGATAAGGTCGAGTTTTTGCATTTCTGCAATAAGCTTTTCATGATCAACTGGTTTAACGATATAGGACGCACACCCTTCATCAAAGGCCTTAATCATATCCCTGGAACGATCTTTTGCGGTAGTCATAATTACACCAACACCACTGGGATCAGATATGCCGTGTTCCTGTTCTATCTGTCGAATAGTTCTCAAAGCCTCATGTCCATCCATCTCCGGCATCATGATGTCGAGACAAACAAGGTCATAGGGCGTACCTGATTCCAATGCATTCTTAAATGCTTCAACGCCCTCGGCCCCATTAGCGGTGGTAGTGCAATCGCCGTATTCAGACAAGTACTCCTCCATTATTTTGCTTGATGGAAAATCATCTTCCACGATAAGCACCTTGAGCTTTGACTGCTCCTGTGATTTTGATTCGCTTGCATTTTCTTTTACAATTTTCATTGTATTTCTCCTCGAATATATTTACATTTGTTCTGATTTAATAAGACCAAGTTTTTGCATTTCTGCAAAAAGTTTTTCATTGGTAATGGGCTTAACAATATAAGCTTTACATCCTTCCTTAAACGCTTTAATAATATCTTCAGTATCATCTATAGCGGTCGTCATAATTACCTTGACTCTGTCAGGATTACTTATTCCACATTGCTGTTCTATCTGACTAATTTCCTCAAGTGCGAGGTGGCCGTTCATTACCGGCAGTAGAATGTCAAGACATATCAGGTCGTATGGCGTACCCTCTTCCGCAGCCTTCTTAAATGCTTTGACAGCTTCGCTACCATTAACAGCAACGGAACAATCGCCGTATTCGCGCAGATATTCCTCCAATATTTTGAAAGAGGCAAAATCATCTTCCACAATTAAAATGTTTAGCCTTGACTTTCTTTTTGATTTAGATTCACTTGGATTTTCCTGGGTAATTTCCATTATACGTCTCACTACTAATATTTTTTTACGGTTGTTTTATTCGTCTTGCAGAACTGTTTACTGATTTCGTCAACTTCTTCCTGAACAGCGTTAATTTGATCGAGCATTAAGTATGACTCGAATGACAGAAATCTGCCCATTGTTTCAAACAACTTCTCGGCACTAACAGGTTTAGACAGGTAGGCGTCACATCCGGCATTTAGGCACTTTTCCTCGTCGCCCTTCATAGCATACGCAGTCATGGCTATAATCGGCAGCGTATAACCTTTTTCACGAATGGTCCTTGTAGCATCGTAGCCATTCATATTTGGCATCTGCATATCAATAAGTATCAAATCGTAAGAACCGTTCATTACCTTGTTCACGGCTTCGATACCATCTTTGGCGAGATCTGTCTGGAGGTTGGTTTCTTCCAATATACCAAGAATAACCCGTTGATTGGCATATTCATCTTCAACCACCAGAATGTTACCGGCAGCATTGTTGACATTATTATCATCGATTGGCTCGGTTTCCTGCTCTTTTGTCTTCCACTTGTCATTATTTATCATGGCTACTTTACTAGTGTCGATGTTGGCCGGGATAATCATTGAGAATGTCGAACCTTTACCCGGTTCACTGGTTAGCGTAAGGTCACCGTTGAGAAGTTCCGCCAACTGCTTAGTGATAGCGAGCCCCAGCCCGGTGCCGCCATGTTTACGTGTCGTGCTGCCATCAGCCTGTGTAAACTTCTCAAAGATAGTTTCCTGTTTGTCAATCGGAATGCCGATACCGGTATCAACGACATTGAAACGAATAAACAGCTTACTTCCCATTTCTTCCAAAGCAACCTTAAGCTTTACACTGCCGGTGTGAGTAAACTTGATAGAGTTACCAACCAGATTTACCAAACACTGATTAAGTCGTGCGGGGTCAGTTTTTATCTGCTGAGGGACATCCGTTGTCAAAACAACATCGAAACTTATTCCCTTTTCCAGTGCTGATGAACGCATGCTCGAATCAATAACACTAATTACCTTTTCCACATCGCAGTCAATAATCTCAACATTGAGTTTGCCGGCTTCGATCTTGGATATGTCCAGAATATCGTTCAACAAACTCAGAAGATTGTCGGCGGATGTTTTGGCTATAGTCAGATACTCACGGATTTTTTCCTGACGCTCTTTATTAAGGGCCAGTGTTAACATACCCATAATACCGTTCATTGGCGTTCGGATTTCATGGCTCATTTTCGCCAGAAAGTCGCTTTTGGCACTATTAGCAACCTTTGCTTCCTTGATCAGCATATTTGCATGCTCAAGAGTTTTCTCAAGTTTTTGATTGACCTCTTCAACTTCCCGCCTGGCCAGGATTGAATCTTGCTTCAAACGTTTATGTTCGGTGATATCATTGATAATTGTTACCGAACTTATTATTTTGCCTTCCGAATTTCTTAAAATCCTATGGGAAATGTCAACATCAATTACCTGGCCATCTTTTCTGATCATTCTGCTTTCCAGATGTTCCTCCGGACATTTATCCCTGGTGTTATGAGCTTTTATTTTTATCCATTCTTCATCAGGGTAAAGCGATTGTAAGGGCTTGAAATGTAAATCTTCGGCGCTCATGCCTAACATGTTCTCCGCAAACTTATTCCAGGAAACAAGACGCTCCTGTTCATCGCCCATCATGACAGCAACTACTAAGTTTTCAAAAATCGTTCGATACTTTTCTTCAATTTCCTCCAGTTCTTCACTTTTACCCAGTTGGTTTTGTGTCTGCTTGTGCTTGCCGATTTGGCGAGTTAACTCCGTGACATCCTCTGCAACAAAAAGGGCATCAAAGCCATTACCACCAGATGATGGAACAGCGGTAATTGCAGTATTGAGAGCTCTTAATTCACCGTTCGGCAAAGGTGAAGGAAAAATATCCTTGTGCGAACTGGCAGAAAGAACTATCGGGGACCCACCGTTGAATATGCTCTCAATATAACCACGATACTTGTGATTAATAAAACAAGGGAAATTATTACAAAGATTACTACCTATGATATTATCTCTATAAACTCCAGTCCAGTATTCCATAGAGTTGTTCCAGAACCGGACTGTATAGTCTTTATCTATCACACATACGCCCACAGGCACATGATCCAGTACTCTATATCTCTCATCTATCATTTCAGAAGCATTCATTATTCGCTTACTCCAAGGCTACGGGTGTCAGCATCAATCATTGTCAACAACTTATCAAATGAGCTTACTTCAAAAAACAGGAGGATAATTGTTCTCCTCATTCATATTTCAAAAGTCATCAGTTGCCATAAACTCATATCATAAAATGACGGCCGGCTATCCATCCGGGTAACCAACCGGATTAAATCTCCTTAACTACCTTCATTAAACCGGAAAACATCAGCTTCCTCAGGTCCGGATTCAACAATTGGGGAAAAACCTGTCCCTGCAGGCTCCGAAACATTTACCGGGCTTGGCACGTTTACTGCTAAAGACGCTTGCTCTATAATTGATGTAAGTTTATCGTTATTTTGCATCTTGTACCTTCTCGTCGATTCCTAAATCAAATTGTGCCAATGGATGTGTTTCTGACGCTTTGCCCATCATAGGGATATCCGTGGAATTACTCAGGGCTCTAAAGATATCAAATACTGTCACTAAACCCCGGACTTTACCCTGTTCATCTACCACCGGGAAAGCACGCTGGCTGAATTGGCACATATCTTCTATTATTTTCATAAGCGATGTCTCGGGTTTTACAGTGCGAACAGGTTTACTCATTATCCACTTGATCCTGATTTGAAGCGTCGCATCATCCAGTTCCCGCCGCCACTTCGCAAATGCCGGGCGAAGGTAGGGACTGAGTGCCCCTGTTATATTGGAATTCGATACAATACCTTCCAGTACACCATCTTTGCCAACCATCAAATAGCCACTATCACT
This sequence comes from uncultured Pirellulales bacterium, assembly GCA_964569935.1. Classification (GTDB taxonomy): domain Bacteria; phylum Planctomycetota; class Phycisphaerae; order Sedimentisphaerales; family Anaerobacaceae; genus JAFGPS01. Next base: position 2 of record CAZMWN010000026.1, on the reverse strand, counting down.
CT
>CAZMWN010000025.1:0-20615 GCA_964569935.1 uncultured Pirellulales bacterium | reverse complement strand
TATAATGACATCAAGCCCGCCAAAAATCTGTGTATGCTGGCCGTCCTAAAATCATCTTATACCAACACCGGCAAAAAAACTCCCAATGGAATCTGCAGAATAAATCGACTCTCCGAACTACCGGCACTGATTGAAAAAATCAACACTAAAAAAAACGTCATCACAGAAACTGTTTAGCCCCCCAAGTACAGCCCTCGTAATGATGTTACTTCGAAGGGCTTTTTTGGGGGAGGTTTTCCGGTGACACATCCTTAATATTCAAATCTCCATACATGACCCTGTAATTTTCAGCGTTCTGCAGTCTATACCAGAATATAGCGGTATCGGCATCGCCGATTTTCACACCTTTGCCGGCATAGTGCCAGTCGGTTCCCGGGGGCATATGACCAATCAGTCCTCCCGAGGCAATCAATTGCATGACTTTAAGATACGTCTTTAAGTTAGGCATATTTACATGAACATGCCCGTTAAAACCGTTCCATTCTTTCTGTTCGAAAGATATGTCCGCGTTCGGGTCAAGGTCTTTGATTGCAGAATAACCTACAACTGACGAAGGAAAAGTGCCTCCGGTCAGGTCTGTCCACTGGCGCAAATTATCGATTATCTTTTTCTCGTCAACAGTCGTCGGCAAATCTTCAGGCCCATCCTCCTGTTCTTCGGTCAAGGCGTATCCTTCTGGAATTTCCATACCGAATATTATTTTGTCCAGGTCCACATTGAGTTCAATATTGGTGGCAATACTGTTTATGCCCGTCATCTCATCGTACCACTCCAGTCGAATCGGATATTTCATATTCGGATCAGCCCAGATGGTGAATGTACCTCTGCTCTGCCAGCCAATAACGTAGTTTTGTTCGCCGGACAGTTTCACTCGAAAACCAACCGCATCCTGCCCGTCAATAAACTTGCGATCCAGGTGTTCGACCGATTCGTCGCTAAGATTTACGGCTCGCTTGATACGCTGCTGCATCTGGCCGAGAACGTCGGATGTACCTACGCCCCGAGAAGGCACCATCCGTGTCAGTTTTGCCGTCTTTTCTTCCGAATTCAAATGAAGCGCCATACTCTGCTGATAATCCACGATATTAATCGTTCCATCGGACATTGTCTGTCTGACCAAACCGGGTGACATACACAAAAAGTGAGACTTTTGAACCGGCCGGTTGCCGCTTTCCAGAGCAATATCAAAAGAAGCTGTGCGAGCATTAAGAACCGGCCTGACGGCCTCGGCAAAAGCAATACCTTCCATTGAACCGCCGGAAAGATGTATGGCAGTAAGTACCGCAATGATTATTACCGCAGCGGTGGCAAATTTCGTTATTCTGTTTTTCATAATTGTTCTCCATATAATCCTTATGGTCTTTCCTGCTTTTTCATTTCTTTGAACTGCCGTTCGTTCGTTCTTTTCAAACTGCTCGACAAGGCCGCCCTGGAGAATTTCGCTCCTCTCGGCAATTACTTTGAATGCCGAGCGAATCGTTTCCTCTTCATCTGCCAGTTCCTTATAAAGCGATTTGCACACTTTGCAGCTTTCGATATGCCTTCGAAGTTCATTGGCCGCTTTCGGCTCCAGTTCACCGAGTACAAGGGCGGTGATTTCTTCGCGGCGGTTTCGACAATCATTCTCATTAATCATAGCGTATCCTCCGAGAGTATTTCATGCAGCCTGAACCGGGCGCGAACCAACCGACTGCGAACCGCATCTTCACTTAGCCCCAGGGTCATGGCGACGCCGGCACAATTTCGGCCGTCCAGATAATACAAAGTTATCGGTTCTCGGTAGCCGTCCGGCAGTTTTGAGATGGCCTCATACAAACGTTCGATATGCTCATCGCCGGCTCCGGATGGGGCAGGCATATCTTCGGGTATCGCTCGAGTCGTTGGGCGTTTGCGATGATAATCGATACACATCCGTCGGGCTATCTGAAGCAGCCAGGGGCGTACACGGCCGGCGTCCCGAAGGGTGTGAATCTTTGTGAATGCTTTTAAGAATACTTCCTGCATAATATCCTCACTATCGTGAAAGTTTTTCGTATGAGCGATACACAAACCCAGGACCGCCGATGCATACTTGCGCACAAGCATCTGGGGCGTCAAAGTTTCACCGGCCGTATCATCGTCCCGGCTCTTTTTCCGTTGCTCGGCTTCGCTCAACTAATTTCTCCTTTCACTAACAATGACGGGAAAAATGCAAGATTGTGGCAGCTATTTTAGGATTTTTTAAAGAATCTTTCAGCAACAATTCCACACCACAGCGCATAAAAAAAGCCGAGCCATTTCAAGCCCGGCTTAAATAATACAAATAGACTGTTTATTCTGGCAAAGGGGCTCTTTCAATCTCAAAGGTAACGATTTGCTCCCCTCGCTGTACAGTAAGGATAACCTTTTCTCCAATCTTTCCTATCAGCATATTCTGAGCGTCTTCTGAAGACTTAATATGTGAGATGCTATTTCCATTAATTGTTAGGACGACATCTCCATCTTTTAATCCCGCTTTTTCCGCTGTCATGCTCGGGATAATTTTCAGCTTCGGCCAATTTTCAAGATTGATTCCTATATAACCACGCTCTTCGGGTTTTAAGTAATTATCAGGTACCTTCGGCTCAAAAAAATCAGCCTCAAGTTCAACATCCCACTTAGGATCAAACATAATCACATTAACTTTTGAGTTATTTAGAACACAATCAAGCTCTACACAGACCGGCAAATTAGTATTTACATCAACCCAAAGACGCATAACAACATTTTCAACCTTATCTTTGTCCATACTGAGCATTGTTCTTTTATCATTAAATTCAAAGCCTTCTGAAAAAATTCCGTCTATTGTTTTTCTTCCCAGTTTTTTATATTCGCCTTTTGACAGAATTAGATTGACAATATTCTCTGGGCTTATCGAAGAAGACAGTTTCTCATTCTCAATATCCTCATCTGTAAGTTCCATTTTTCCGAAACTTTTCATTTGATGATCTATCCCGACAACAATCCCTTCCGAAAAGATTACATACACCTGCTTAATAATATTCTCATTGTTATAAATATCTTCCCTTACAGCGGCTACTGTATAATATACTAACGAATCGAATGCATTAATGCTGTTATCTTCAGAGAACACCGTTGTTGTCTTCTTAAAGACACAGTTAGTAGTTTGTTCAATTGTTTTGGCCACATCCGCCAATGCAACATTTGCAATATTTATCGAGTCTCCGAATCGATTTATACTAACAATAGCAGCAATAATTATTACTGCCGCTGCGACAATTTTTGTGATTGGGCTTTTTATACTTATTCTCCAAATAGTCGGCTTTGAATAGGCCGAACCGGCAGCTTTTTTCTGAGTCGCCATCGCATCGTCGAGATTTCTTTTGGACATCTCGGCTCGAGGCTCAACTCGAAGCCTTTTGATTAATTTTTCTATATTGTCTGCAGGTCTCATCTTTCACTCCCGCCCCTGTTTTTTCCCCGCTGCTTCGTTTGGCAAAGCAAAACGGCGGGGGAGCAGGGGTCACCATTTAATATTGACCTCAGTTTATCTATTCCATATCGGTATCGGCTCTGCACGGTGTTGACGCTGACCTTCTGCAAATCGGCTATTTGCCTGAACATCAGCCCGGCCGTTAGATGCAGCACGACAACTTCCCGCTGCTCATAAGGCAACATCGCAATCGCATGTGCAACTCTCTCAAGCTGCTCGTTGCAAACGGCTGCCAGATCGGGACCTTTTCCATCGTAGGTAAACGAATCGGCCTTGTTAAGAGATTCATAATTTCGACTTCGCTTTCGCATCAGGTCACGGGAGCGGTTTGCCACGCAGGTTGCAAGAAAACTTCGCAGGTTGCCTTCGAGCCTGACCTTGCGAGCTGATTCAGCGAAGGCCACGAAGGAATCGTGCAACACGTCCTCAGCAGTGCCTATATCATTTAAAAGAGCCGTCGCGACCGTGAGGAGATAGACTTCGTACTTTTTGTAGATTCGGCGTAAGGCATCAGGATCGCCGCGTTTGAATCTATACAGTAACAGTCTGTCCTCTATCATTTTGCTGGATCCAAGTTCCGGAACTCTCTATTCCCACTATTATCACGTATTGCATGCAGACCATAGTCTAAAAACTTTTAATTTTTCCATTGATATTTTCTGCGGGCGCACAAAAAAAGCCGAGCCAAATTGAGCCCAGCCTTTTCATTTATATTGGATTTCTTTTATTGAATCTGCAATTTACGAATACTTTGAGCCAATTGCAGCACCTTTTCGTATGTTACATCATCTGGAGCCATTCTGTCGTCGCTAAGTTCGGCCATCGCACCGAGAACCCATTTGTCAAAATCATCGGCATTTTCAATAAGCAAGCTGCAATCCACACTCAGCCCCAGCCGCCATTTGGGTTCGGGATCAAGATTAAATCGGTATAACGCATGACAACCAAATTTATCGATGTTTACAGGCGGCGTGCCGTCCGGTACATACATACTCCATTCGATGATTTTGTCCGCCTTTCGGGTATACGCCAGGTGATAGCCGGTATAGGTTATGTCACTGTCTTTAACGGCTGGTTTGAGGCCGTATATCTCTACGGGCAGTGCAGGTAACAATCCACCGAACTCGAGCCCCACAAAGAAATCTTCCTGTGGTACTTCCGAGTTGTTATCTACGCTATACCATCCGGCGATTATACTGTCGTCGGACATAACAAAACCTATCATTGTATTGGCTTTTAAACTATATAGAGTGTCGCTATAACCAACACCCCCTCCACCACCTAACTCAACTGCAATAGCTGTTTCTTTGGTGTTCATTAGTGAGTAGTCTTCAGGAATCTCCATTGAGAAAACACCGTCGGGAATTTCTACATTGTAGTCGATGTCACTATAGTCATAATCCAAATCCCATTGGTCATCTTTTCCTTTAGAGAACATCTGAAGCCTTCCCAGTTTCCCCGTGGTTGGTGATATCCAAAACCTGAGCCTGTTTGCGTGTTCCGCAATTGCACCTGTCATCTCACCTTGCCAAATATCGTACGCAACTCCATCAACTTGTTCGCTGGCCGTCTTTTCGAAATTCTGTAACTGTTCAATATCACCGAATATCTGTCCATGCATCATCTTTGAAATTTTATACGCATTGAGCATTCGCTGGTATTCACTTGTTTTGAAGAATGTTACACTTCTTTCAGTATGGTTCAGGCACATTTGATATTGCCCGTCAGAAATCATCTCGGTTATCGCGACTCTGACGCCATCTTTATCTATACTAAGACCTACTCCTGTGTAGCATGAGCGGCCGTTTTCCAAATCGATCCAGTTATCGATTTGAACCGGTGGTATTTTCCCGCCGTCCGGCATCCTGTTAACTCCAAAACATTGCAATCCCTGTATATGTATAACTTTTGCCTGCTTAAATAATCCCGGCAGGTCCGTAATACCGTAAGCGGGCGTAGCTGATTTATCTAAAAAGAATATTGAAACGGCCGCGATTAAAATTACCGCCGCGGCAGTGGTTAATTTGGTTACTCTGCTTTTCATAATTATTTTTCCTATCTTAAATATCCGAACAGGTGATTCCTTGCGTTCGGTTGTTTGTGATTTGAAAATTTCAATTTCTTCTTTATGATTTTGTTGCCATTTATCAAAATCGAACTTCGGTTTTTCCCGGCTGATGGCGCCGGAAATAAGTTCGTCTAACTTATCGTTTTTATTGGTGTTCATAACTGGTTCTCCGGAAAACCGTTTCGTTGCAAGTACTTTTTCATTTTCATTTTTGCCCTTGTCAATCGGCCGTTAATCGAGGCCTTTGAAATTCCCAAAACGGAGCTGATTTGCTCATAGTACAGACCGTCATAGTATCGCAGGACGACTAATTCTTTCGCCGGTTCGGGAAGCTGCTCTATCGCCTGATGAATCAGTCTGTCGTCTCCATCAGGATCCTCGGCTTTACCGACTTGTGTAAAGTCACTGGAATTAATTCGTCGGGCTTTTTCCGCCAGCATGTCCCTGGCTACATTTTTACATATAGCGGCCAGCCACGGAGCGAATCTTTTCTTGTTTTTCAAACTGCTCAGACCGACCAGCGCCCGGGCGAAGCTCTCCTGAGCGGCATCTTCGGCAAGCTGATGATCCGCGAGAATAGAGTACGCAACCGCTGCCATGGCCGAATAATACTTTTGGCAAAGCTCGCCGAAACTTTTCAAATCGCCACATGCAGCATCTTCAACTAATCGACTTTCGTATTTGTCCTGCTCGTTTATAAGGTTAACCTCCAAAATCATACACCGCTGAATCAGCGTTCGTTATATAGTCCGGATTCGGGAAGAAAATAAGCGCTAAAAATATCCCTTTTATTTTTATTTTAGCTGTTATAGACTTAAAGTGGGCACAAAAAGCCAATTCTTGTATCAATTTTGCCGATGTTATTTTATAATTACTATGAAGTATTAAAAAGATCGATAAGGAACTGTGTAAATGAGTATTACCGACGCTGCATATCAGAAGTGCATAAATCCGGACTGCGGGGCTGAGTTTGACTGCGGCCGGCCGTTATTCAAATGTCCGGACTGCGGAGAACTACTGGACGCACAGTATAACTGGGACAAAATCGAGGTCCCGGACAAAATAAGCGATTTTGCCAAACGCTGGGCCACCAGAGCCAATCGGCTGGATTTATCCGGAGTATGGCGGTTCCGAGAGCTTCTGAACTTCTGCAAAGACGAATATAAAGTGACCATCGGCGAAGGCCAGACCATCCTGCAGCAAAACGACGCCGTCGCAAAATATGTGGATATGAATCCGGGTTGTTTATTCCTGCAGTACGAAGGGCTCAATCCCTCCGGTTCGTTCAAAGACAACGGTATGACGGCGGCGTTCAGTCACGCGAAGATGGTAGGAGCGACTTCAAGTGCATGCGCATCGACCGGCAATACTTCGGCATCGGTTGCATTATACGCTCAAAGCTGCGGCGTGAAATGTACCGTCTTTATCGGCTCGGGCCGAATCGCATTCGGCAAACTCAGCCAGGCGATGGATTACGGTGCCCAGACCATACAGATACGCGGTGACTTCGACGACTGTATGCGACAGGTGCAAAGCGTCTGCAGCAAGCTCGGATTGTATTTGCTCAATTCACTAAATCCGTTCCGGCTCGAAGGGCAAAAGACCATCATGTATCGCATCATCGAAGGCTTAGGCTGGGAAGTGCCGGACTGGATTGTGGTGCCCGGGGGAAATCTGGGTAACTCCAGCGCCTTCGGCAAGGCATTCTACGAGCTCAAACAATTAGGCCTGATCGAAAAAATACCGCGAATGGCGATTATCAATGCTACCGGGGCCGACACTTTGACCGACCTGGTCAATAACAAAAAATTGATATGGAACGAGGGCAAAGTCAACCAGAAAATAATCGATGATTATTATGCCGATTTAACGGCACGCAACTTTTCGCCGCACACCTGCGCATCGGCGATAGAAATATCACGACCGGTGAATCTGAAAAAATGCCTGCGCGCAATTGATATATGTCATGGCGTTGTTCGCGCTGTAAGCGATGAAGAAATTCTCGACGCCAAGGCGATCATCGGCAGATACGGCCTCGGCTGTGAGCCGGCTTCGGCGGCATCAATCGCCGGCCTAAAACACCTGCAGGCCGAAGGTATCATCGGACCAGACGAGCGCGTTGCCTGTGTGCTGACGGGCCATCCATTAAAAGACCCCAATGTCACGGTCAATTATCATAAAGACAAACAAGGCCAGTTTAGCAATCCACCGATAGAGGCACCAAACGACCTCGATGCAATCATAAAACTCGTATTACATCCATCGGAGGCGGATAAATATTGAGCCAAGCGTATTGCTTTTATACTCACAGGCCCGCCCTGGATTCCCACTTACACAAGAATAACGGATTGAAGCAATCGGCAAACAGTAACTAAATGGTATGACATTTCACCAAGCATGAATAAAAATGCTAAAAAAATTCCAGAGAAACATAAAAATGTCTTGACATCAAAACATTATAACGCTAAAATAGCAGAAATGAGGTGATAATATGAAAACTAATACAAAAAGAACAACTTTCTATATAGACAATAATTTACATCATGCTTTACGCATAAAGGCGGCGGAAACAGAGCATTCGATGTCTGAGTTGGTTCAAGAAGCAATCAAGCTTTCTTTGGCCGAAGATTCCATTGACCTGGCAGTTTTTAAGGACCGCAAGAAAGAATCGAGCCTGCCTTTCGAGAATGTCTTGAAAAAGCTCAAAAAGAATGGAAAAATATAGTATTTCTATCAAAAAATCGGCAGCAAAAGAGCTTGAAGACATCCCCAGGAAAGATCTGCGTAAGCTCGTGAAGCGCATCCAAACACTTTCCGGAAATCCGAGACCTCACGGTTCACAGAAGCTCTCAAGCAGGGAACAATATCGTATTCGGCAAGGTGATTATAGAATAGTCTATTCCGTCGATGACCAGGGGCTGTTGATAGATATAGTCAAAATCGGCCACAGAAGAGACATCTATCGTTACTGACCAACCATCACAACGTTCATAAAGGCACCAAACGACCTCGATGCAATCATAAAACTCGTATTACATCCGTCGGAGGCGGATAAATATTGAGCCAAGCGTATTGCATTTGGCACCCCGGCTTTCTCCGTGGTGTTTTTAGACTTGAGAGATCGAAAGTTCTCTTAGTGCTTTTTCCGTCATGCCGGACAGTCTTACATCGCCACCAAAAGGTTTGATATTAACATTATGCAAACCAACGGCTTGCGTTAGTTCGGCCAATGGTTCGGCTATCGAGACGCTGCCGTGGCACCCGAATATCTTCGGCGTGATATAAACGTAAATCTCATCGGCAAGGTTCTCCCTAAGGAACGAGGTCAATACCGTCGGGCCGCCTTCAACCAGTAACTGGGAGATTCCGCGTTTGCTCAATTCTTCCAGTAAAAAAAATAAATTAGACTGGCCATGTGTATCCGGGTAGGTAAGCAGTTCGGCGCCCATGCTCACAACCTGCTGAGCAATCCAGGGATTTTCCTTGGCCGAGGATTGGCTTGTGACGACCAAAACGGGGCTGTCTTTGGCTGTCACAAGCAGCTTGCACTCTAAGGAAATTCTAAGAAAGCTGTCCAGGACGATTCTTGTGGCTTTTTTGCCTTTGCTCGGCCGGGCTGTTAACAGTGGGTCGTCTGCAATCACCGTATTAATGCCGACCAATATTGCCTGGGAACACCGTCGTAATTTATGCACATCTCTTCTGCTGGTTTCATTGGAAACCCACATATGCTTACCGCTGTTGTCGGCACCTGCCACTTTGCCGTCAATGGTTTGCGCCCATTTCAATACTACCCAGCACTTTCCTGTGGAGGCAAACTTCATAAAAGGAGCGTTGAGCAGCTTAGCTTCGTTCTCACAGATACCGACCTGTACATCTATACCCGCATTTCTTAATTGCTCGATACTTTTACCGTTGGTGTGTTCCGACGGGTCCTTTGTTGCGACAACAACTTTTGCCAGACCGGCCTCAATAATGGCTTCCGTACAGGGGCCTGTCTTGCCTTTGTGACAGCACGGCTCAAGTGTGACATACATCGTAGCACCACGTGGTTTAACGCACAGTGTTTTACAGTCTTCCAGAGCATTTATTTCCGCATGCGGTCCGCCAAATTTCTTATGCCAGCCTTTACCGACAATCTGATTAGCTTTTGTGATAACGGCACCGACCGCGGGATTCGGCTCGACCGAACCAATGCCCCGTTTGGCCAAATTCAGTGCTATTTGCATATACTTGTCGGCACTATTCACCATTGTCGTGTATTTTTCTGCCGTAACTTTCATCTCCAATAACGTATCATATACTGAGCATTTTTGAAAATTCTTCTTCGTCTATTATTTTAACACCCAAACTACGTGCTTTGTCAAGCTTACTTCCGGGATTTTTACCTGCTAATACAAAATCGGTATTCTTACTGACACTTGATGACGTCTTTGCACCCATTTGTCTTACGGCCTGCTCGGCCTGTTCACGAGTAAAATTTTCCAGTGTTCCTGTGATAACGATTGTTTTTCCCCTCATTTTATCGGAACGCTTTGTCTTTGTCCGTTCCGGCGTGACACCTGCTTCACGCAGTTCTTCAATAACCAATAAATTTCCTGAATCGTGAAAATATTCATAAATACTCTTTGCCATTATCGGCCCAATCTGGTCTATCGCCGCAAGTTTTTCCTGGTCTGCCGAGATAAGAGCATCCAGGGAACCGAAATATTCCGCTAAGATTTGTGCCGATTGTCCCCCGATATGGCGAATCCCCAGAGCGGCAATCAGACGCCATAATGGTCTTGTTTTGCTTTCCTTTATCGCTTCTATCACATTGTCGGCACTTTTTTCCGCCATTCGCTCCAGGCCGACCAGCTCCGATTTCTGCAGTTTGTAAATATCGGCAAAATTCTTCACAAGGCCGGTCTCGATAAGCTGGTCAATCAAAGCCGGGCCAAGATGTTCTATATCCATCTGTCCCCGTCCGGCAAAATATCTCAATCGCTCCTTGAGCTGGCCGACACAATCCGGATTTGTACAGCGGATATAAACGCCGTTCTCATCCTTGATTACCCTGGAACCGCAAATAGGGCACAACCTTGGTATCTTAAACGCTGGGACGTTCCCTGTTGCTTTTGCCTTTACCTCGACCACCTGCGGTATTATCTCTCCGGCCTTTTCGATGATTACTGTGTCACCCTGTCCGGCACCAAGCCGCTTCAATTCATCGAAATTGTGCAGACTCGCCCGCTTTACGGTCGTCCCGGCCAATTGTACCGGCGCTAGATTTGCCACCGGCGTTAAAATGCCGCTCTTTCCCACCTGTACATCGATGGATTCAATGATTGTCTCGGCCCGCTCTGCGGCAAACTTGTATGAAATACACCATCGAGGCGCTCTGCCGGTCGCCCCGAGTATTTCCCGCTGTTCGAGTCTGTTAACTTTTATCACCATTCCGTCAATCTGGTAATCCAGTTTCGTTCGTTTCTCGCTCCAGCCGGTACATATTTTTATTACTTCGTCAATGTCACTGGCTTTTTTAATTTTGGGATTGACGGGCAGGCCGAGTTTTTTGAATTTTTGCAGGCAGAGGTAATGATTATCAGCTAACGGTTCGGAAAGCTGACCGGTGGCATAGGCAAAAAATGAAAGATTTCTCGCGGCGGTGATTCTGGCATCCAGCAGCTTCAAAGAACCTGCCGCGGCATTTCTCGGATTGGCAAATTCTGGCTCACCTGCCTCGGTGCGAAGCCTATTTAGCTCGATAAACGAGCTGGTGGGCATGTAAACTTCACCGCGGACTTCAAGTGCGCCAGGAACACCACGTTTTCCACGCAACAAAAGCGGCACCGCTTTAATTGTGCGGACGTTCGCGGTGACATCGTCACCGACACGACCGTCGCCGCGTGTGGCAGCGGTAACAAGTGAGCCGTTTTCATAGCGAAGGCTGATAGCAACACCGTCAATCTTCGGTTCCACAACATAATCATAACCACTGCTTCCTAGCCCTTTTCGCACACGCTCGTCAAAAGCCTTGAGCTCTTCGGCATTGTAAGTATTATCGATACTGAGCATAGGCACAGCGTGCCTGACGTTGACAAATCCTTCGAGCGGCCGACCGGAGACACGCTGAGTGGGCGAATCGGGTGTTATCAGCTCCGGATTCGCTTCTTCCAGCGTTTTAAGTCCGCCAAAAAGTTTATCATACTGGCGGTCGCTGATTTTCGGCTGATTGAGCACATAATACAGATAGTCATGCTCTCTAATCTCCTTCCGCAGCCGCTCAATTTTTTTCTTTGCTTGTTCAGTCATAGCTAATCAGAAGCATCGGCCAGTTCGTTTCTTTGTACATGTATCTCTATCTTCGCCGCACCGATAGCATATTTCGTTCTTCAAAGGCTTGCCGGCCAAAAATTCCCTGATATTATCGAGAGTGGTTTGAGCAATATTTCTGATAGCTTCACGGGTGAAAAAACCCTGGTGAGAAGTGATTAGAACATTGCTGAAAGTTAGAAGCCTGGCAAGCACGTCGTCCGTTAAGACCTGCGTTGAGAAATCCTCGAAGAAATACTCACTTTCTTCTTCATAGACATCCAGTCCAGCCGAGCCGACCTTGCCGCTTTTCAGAGCATCAATCAGTGCCTTTGAGTCGATCAATCCTCCCCGGCCGGTATTGACAATCATTACACCTTTTTTCATTTTAGCCAGACTTGCCTTGTCAATAATGTGGTAGGTATCACGGCTCAACGGACAATGCAGTGAAATTACATCCGAGTCGGCATAAAGCTTTTCAAGCTCGACGTACTCAACTGATGTCGCGGAAGCAAACTTTTTATCCGGATAGGGATCGTATGCCAGAACCTTCATATCAAATCCACGGAGGATTTTTGCCGCGATTCTTCCAATCCTGCCGGTGCCGATTATACCGGCGATTTTTCCGGCCATATCGAAGCCCATAAAACCGCCGATAGAGAAATTGCCGTCCCGTGTCCGATAGTACGCCTTATGGGTCTTGCGATTAAGGCTCAGCACCAAAGCTACCGCATGTTCGGCCACCGCATGCGGCGAGTACTCCGGCACCCGGACTACCGGGATTGTTCGGTAGGCGGCCTTGAGGTCAACGTTGTTGTATCCGGCACAACGAAGTGCAATCAACCCTACGCCAAGCGCCTTGAGCTCGGTGATAACCTCCGCCGAGAGAGTGTCATTGACGAACGCGCAAATTACACGAGAATCATTAGCAAGAGGCACTGTTCCAACACTCAGGCGATTTTCAAAGTACCGGATGTCGTATCCGTACCCTGATGCGTTGACGGAATCGAAGGATTCACGGTCATAAGATTTCGTATCAAAAAATGCTATGGATACGGTCTTGTCCATTTATAATACCTACTCAACTCTCAAATTCGACAGAGCAATTCTATGGCGCTACTGATTAACGCCCTCCCGGCTTTATCAGGATTACGTAGTCCAGTGTCCGGCCGGGGATGGTTATAGTCTCTCCGGCCCGGCTTGCCCGGCTCCAGAGATTGCAGTTTGCGAGCACAAGGTCATGGCCGCGCCAGGTTGTTTTAACACCCTTGTCCTGGAAGCCGGCGGTAGAGAGCGCTTGAGTAAGAGTTGCAGCCGCCTTTTGCGTTTCTTCATTCGGCTTTCTCAAGGTAATATTGGGGAAAGTGCCCGTGGAGTGGAGGACGTAAACCGTGGCATTCCTGCTCAACTGGAAGGACAGGTCGGTTTTCATATTCGGATCGCTCATTCGTCGGGTAGCTATCCAAGCTGCGCCTTCGACTTGTGGCGGCAGGATATCGAACGTGTTATCCGAGGAACCATCCACATCATAGTAGAAGGGGCCCTGGGACTCGACGGGACGGTTGATGAAAACCGCCGGATTGTCGTTGTTGGAACTTTTCAATTCGACTATGAGGGCCTTGACCTCAACCGGCACAGGGCCATCGGCGGGCTTCTGATAAAGGACCGTGCTCTCGCTCAACCCTTTATTGTCACGCACTTCGACCACGTTACGTCCCGGACGCAGAGAAGCCTTCCAGAAGAACACATTGTTGACAGGAATGCCGGTGATAGATGTCACCTTACCGTCTTTTTGCTTCTTTTCGCTGTCGGGCAGTTTGTAGTCACCATTGTTAAGTTTTCCCCGGTTGACGCCGTTGAGTACGAGTTCAAGCTCGGATGCGCTGGAGTAAACCTTGATGCCGTTGTCCGGAGCCGTCTGACGCAGGAAATGATGTCGTCCGCATATATGAAGCACGGGATCATCAGGATTGTAGAAGGCGTGAAACAGGTAGTATATGTCTTTCGGCATACCGGCAAGGGTGATAATCCCCTTGGTGTTACGATTTTTTTTGAATTTCAGGTTGTAGAATTCGCGGAAGTTCCACCAGAGAAACATCGGGCGGTTTTCGGGATCGTCAACACACGCAATCTGGAGACGGTATTCGGCGAACATTCCCGCATATTCTTCAGATTCAAAATGGTCCACCTTCCATCGTATAACACCATAAGGGATGTGATGTGTGATCCATGAGCCGGCGCCGGTCTCGGATATAAAAGCGTTCCTGGGGAGTTCCTTAAAGTCGGCATAATGGCCTCCATACCAACCGCTGTAGGTATTGAACGCTACGAAATCGGTGTACTCCGGAATGTTCCGGTTGGCTGCGAAGGTGACTAATCGGGTGGAATCTTCCTCACGAATAACCGCGGCATAGCGCGTAGCGACTTCCTGAATGGTCTCATTGCCGCTGCTCCAGAAGAGGATACTGGGGTGGTTCCAATTTTGCCGCACCATCTCGCGGGTGATACGTTCGCCGTCAACAGTCACGGTCTTTTCTTCATTGCCAGGATCGTTCCATAACTGGCCGGCAAGGCCGTTCTCGGCCCAAACCGCGATGCCGTGTTCGTCGGCAATAGAGTATTCCAATCGACTGTGCGGATAGTGTGCAAGCCGCACCGTGTTACAGCCCATATCGATCATCATGTCCCATTCCCGGCGCAGCTCATCATCGGTTACGGCGTTCCAGTGGTGCTCGCTTTGGTGGTGTTTGTTGACCCCGCGCACCCGGAATTCGCGCCCGTTGAGATAGAACTTATTGTCCTTAACGGCGATGGTGCGGAAACCGGTTTGCCCGGTGACTACGTCGCTGAGCCTGCCATCAGCCAGCAACTCAGTGCGTACGGTATAAAGATTGGGCTTGGCAATGTCCCAGAGTTTGGGCTGCGGGACGACGCCGGTTGCACCAATCGTAGCTTTCTCGTTTGGTTCAAGGGTCTCTTTCGTTTCGAAGCTCACAAGCTCGGTACTATCTGGTATGGTGACAATGTGACGTAAGGTGATTTCAACGGGCTTGTCGAGCGGATTACAGACAACGGTGCGTATATTAAGGTCTGCCTGTCCAGCGGTAATGTTCGCAGGTGTAATGTAAACCCCACAGGAGCCCATATCGGGATAGATATGAACGGCACCGGTCTTAATAAGCCAAGCCTTGCGGTAGAGACCGCCATTGACATAGTAAAGCGTGGAACGGGACAGGCAATCGGCGGACTCATCGTCACGGTTGCTTACCCGCAGGAGCAACGTATTGGACTGACCGAACTTAACGCCCGGTGTCAGGTCGAAAGCGGCGGCGGTGTAGGCACCCCGATGTCTACCAATGTGCTTGCCGTTGACAAAGACATCCTTAACCGTGGCGGCACCTTCGAGCATTAGAAAGAAACGCTTGTCCACATCGGTATCAGCGACCGTAAAGCTCCTGCGATACCAGCCGGCTGATTCATCAGGCAATCCGGAAAGGCGAAATACATGAGGGATTGTGAGCTGGGTCCATAGAGCCTTCTTAGGAGGTACGGGCGTTGTCACTGTGGGGCTCGTGTCCTGGCAAAACTCCCACTCAATCAGCGCTTCTGTTTGCCGTGGTTCAGCGGCCTTAGCCGTCCCAAGCCATCCTCCTGTTGTGCATGCGCCACCGCCCAAACCAAGAATCAAGAAGGAAACACAGCAAAGGGATTTCAAATACTGACTTATCGGATTTCGTAACATAGTGACATACCCCTTCAATTGTTATAAAAAGAATCATTTATAGACCAGGAATATGCTTCTCAACATATTTGTCTTCAGCAGAAGTGAGAAAAATTAACCTTGTTGAAGAAAGCAATTATAACTCCTGTCTCTACGATTTTACTGCGAAGCCACTTTCTTTCAAGGATATTTTCAGTTCTTGTTTTGTCAAAGTTGGAGCTGGATTCTTTGAGTACGCCGTTGTAATAGATGCGATTATCCCCAGGGCGTACCTTTCAAATGATTGCCTGCCTTAAACCATTTGATCAAGTCCCTGTTTTCGCCTTTATGTTCGACCTCTTCTTTATACTTTTCCGCCGTTTCTTTAAGACCTCGGACAACATCCGGGTACTTGTCCGCAACGTCAAACCGCTCCGAAGGGTCGGCATGCAAGTCAAACAATAGAGGTTTCTCAGGCTTAACCCAGTTCCGGGCGACTACGTAACCGCCCTTGCTGTGGTCGTAGTATCTAAAGTGAAGCTTCCATTTGCCCTTTCTGACCGCATCCAGGTGGTCCGCGCTGTAATAGAAAATTGTCCGCTCCGGAATCTCTTTGCCTTCGAGGGCCAGCATTATATTTACGCCGTCAATCGGGCGGTCATCCGGAATCTTTCCACCGGCAAGTGTTACAAGCGTTGGGAAAAAATCGAGCGTGGATGCAACCTGTGTTGAAATATTCCCGGCAGGGATACGCCCCGGCCATCGGGCAATAAACGGCTCCCGCATACCCCCTTCCCAAGTATCGCCTTTTGCACCGCGGAGAAGTCCCGCCGTCCCACCTCGTTCATTCTGTGTTATCCAGGGGCCGTTGTCACTGGTAAATATAACAAGGGTATTCTCAGCCAGACCTAATCTCTCAAGCGTTTTATTTATCTGCCCAACGCTCCAGTCAAGCTCCTCTATAACGTCACCATATAATCCGCGAACCGAGGTATTGAGATATTTCTCAGACGCATAGAGAGGGACATGCGGAAATGTGTACGGCAGATATACAAAGAACGGCCGGTCTTTGTGTTCTTCGATAAATTTGACCGCTTCTTCGGTATATCTTTTTGTAAGCGTCCTCTGGTCCGAAGGATGCTCGATTACTTCATCGTTGCGGTAAATATCAGGGTTTTCCATGTCGTTGCTGTAAAGGATGCCATAATAATAATCAAATCCCTGCCTAAGTGGCCGATATTCTAACGCGTCACCAAGGTGCCATTTTCCAATGCACGCCGTCGCATATCCGAGTGATTTCAGGGCTTCGGCTATCGTGATTTCATTCGGTGACATTCCCATGTCGTTATTGGGAAAGAATACATTTATCACACCCGTCCGAATACAATTTCTCCCCGTTAAAAGCGCCGACCGGGATGGGGAACAGACCGGATTGCCACTGTAAAACTGAGTGAACTGCACACCTTCATCGGCCATCCTGTTCATATTCGGCGTTCGCATGGTTGGATGTCCCCCACGGTTCCAGTCGCCGTATCCCATATCATCTGCGAACAACAACACGAAATTCGGCTTTTTTTGCGAAGGACTCTGTGCGAAGGCCCCGCCGGTATTCAAAAGTGAACCACCAATGATCGTTCCCAACGCACTACGTCCCAAAGCAGAGAGAAATTCGCGCCTGTCAATTCGGGCCATAAATATCTCCTTTCACTCGAACCGGAAAACATAATGAAATTGTTCTTACAATTTATCACATCGTTCTACAGTATGCAAACGAACACTGGTTGCATTTGTGCGTTTCACGTTTGGAGGTAAAAATCACTCTCTGATATAAATAACAAAGTATAAAAAAGAGTTTTCCTGCACTATAAAGAAAGATAGTATATGCCTGGATTACAATGCGTTATAATGTAATCTGAAATCAGATATTTAGTATTTGGTGCAGAATGCGACATCGAACTCAAACGCCAATTGTGTTTGATAAGATCTTATACTCCATAAATGGCACGGCTGCCGACTCGCTGGTCCGCCAACCTCGCCCGGCCTTAAGCCCGTTGGACAGGCGAAGTCAGCATCTGATGGGCTTTACATTGATCGAGCTGCTGGTAGTCATTGCAATTATTGCCCTTCTTACGGCGCTGTTGCAGCCGGTACTTTCCAAGGCCAAAGCAAAGGCGCAGGAAGCGGCCTGCCTGAACAACCTGAAGCAGCTCCAGGTATGTGCAAAACTCTATTCGCTGGACTACGACGGCTTTCTGCTACCGAATCGAAATGCCTATGACCTCGTGTCTAGAACACCTTTAGCCGGTTTCAGCAACGACATGACATGGTGTGCAGGGCTGGCTCCCTATGATACCACAACCGAGAATATCGAACGGGGTTTGCTCTTTCCATATAACAAGTCGACCGACATATATCGATGCCCGGCCGACAAATCGCGGGTCCGGACGGAGGAAGGTAAAATCCTGAACCAGCGCCGGACGCGTAGTTACAACCTGAGCCTATCAATAAACGGCCTGCCGTTTACCAACAATACAGTTTTCCAGCCGTGCTTTGCAAAAGAAACCGATATTGACGACCCAATACCAGCGAAGCTTCTCTTTTTCGTCGATGTTCACGAGGACAGCATATTCGATTCCCACTTCGGCATCCCACCCCGGAACTGGCAGTTCGGTGAGAATCTGCGACAATGGTGGGACATCCCGACAGGCCGACATTCACAGGGGGGTAATTTCTCTTTCGCCGACGGTCACGTCGAGCACTGGCGATGGGCCGGCCCAAAGATATTTACAGAACTCGGTCAGCTTGTCAGAGAAGACGAGCTTGAGGACTACCTGCGGGTCCAGCGAGGTACAAAACCGGATACGCAACCATAGAAGTATCGAAGGAAACACACAATACAAATGTCAGTGTAACAGAACTTCCGCTTATCATTTCTCAGGTCTGAGGTGCATCTGCATGAACTCCAGGAACACATCCCAGTCGGACGGGAGGGAGCCGTGTCCGCCGGTGTGCATGAAAAAGCCGATAGTATGCAGAACCGGCCGATCCGGCGGCGGCATTTTATCCATCCCCAGTCCCTTTCCACCAAGCAACTTATAAACCGGCTCGACCGCAACCGCAGCCAAAAATTCTCCATACGGGTCCGACCATTTGTCAGTGTTCCCGGTCTGCAGCAAAACGGGACGCGGTGCAATCAGTGCAAGCAACATATGCGCATCGACCGGAAATTGATCTACATGGTCGCTGTATTTACTGTAATTAGGACAGAACCAATACGGGTATCTCGACGGTGTCGCCAGATGTGCTATGGTCTCGCCGTAATTTCTCCGGCTCAGGGCCGCACCACCCTCACCCGAACAACTTGCTATCACCATTGCAAAACGAGTATCGCGCGCCCCGGCCCAAAGCACGGTCTTACCTAAGCGTGAGATACCCATTATTGCTACGCGTTTGGCATCCACACCTTCATCGGTTTCGAAATAATCCAATGCTCGGCTCAGGCCCCACGCCCAGGCAGCGATTGCGCCCCATTCATCCGGCGCGCGCTCGGTTTGTCCGGACTTCTGATAGAGACTGCGTACGCCGTATTGAAGACCGCCCTGAAAGTCCGGATCGATGTCACCATAGTAAACGGTTGCGATGCCGAATCCCTTTTCCAATACCGGCAAAACATTCAGCACGCCGAATCGCATGCCACTTCTGGCGGGTACCTTCTGCTTCTGACGGTTCCAGATTTCACCCTGCCTGACATTAGGGTCGTCAACGGTAGAGCTGTTCGCGGTAAAACCCAGATTCAGCAGCATCGGCACCGGCTTTTCAGCGCCCGCGGGCAGATAAATCAACAGGTCCATTTTAGGCCCGGCCTTATCCTTAGAGAAATATATCGTTACCTGTCTGCGAATTGCCTTTCCTCCAAACGCCGGTGTTCCCTTATCGAAAACATCGAAACTCATATCGGCGGGGCGGTCCGGACAGCGGCCGAACTGGTTCTCCTCGAATAACCGTACTATCTCCGATCGGCGCTTTTCATACCAGGTTTTTGCGTCACTGACCGGTTTTCCGTCGGCAAGTTTCAGCGTCTCGGGAAGCGTATAATCTGCGACTTTCGCCTCGGTATAGTTGACCGGAATATCAGCAACACTATCGTCGGGTGAATCCACGATCTGGCAATTAGCAGTATATGGAAACAACACAACGGCTAATAACAGAAAAACAATTGTAAAATTGTATTTGAACGACATAGTAACCTCCAAAATTTGCTTGAAACTTCTTTAACGACTCACAACCGAAACCACCGTTACAGGGCCTATAAGGCCTGATTCGGCAAGGGGCATGGACCGTCTGAAAAAGCCGCCGCCCCGGCGACCGGCCGAGCCGCCCCCAAGGACTCTCTTGTCCGGATCGACATTACGGTCGCCGGTCTGTCGATTCGTCCACTGGTTTGTGACCTTTATTTCCAATTGATTCGTTCCGGGTTTTATTACCTCGGTGACATCGACCCGGTATGGCGGCTTCCACAATGTACCGAATTCCCTGCCATTGACCGATACTTCGGCCAGGTCATATACTGTCCCGAGATCGAGCAGGAGCTTCGCCCCCGGAAGTGACCAGGATTCCGGTACCTGTATTGTCCCTGTGTAGGTAGCCGTGCCCGAGAAATACTTTACGCCTTCATGCGCATTCGCCGTCCAGGATTCCAGCTTTTCAAGTTTAATCATCTGCGGCGCGCCAAGGTTCGCAGGGAAACTGACGTCCCACGGCCCGCTCACCGTTGCAAGCGTCGTACTTACTTTTTGCGGCAGCGTGCGAGACGGCGACAAAGCAGCCCGGCGAAAAACAACGAATACCGATTCCCGCTCGGCCAAATACATCGGCACTGTTGTACGACCCTCCACAATATTATACGAAGCCGGCTCGATTTCGCCGGTGTCCGGATGCCAGAGTTCCGCTTCTTTGCCGTCGACACGGAAGCGGGCCTGGAGGTCCATCGGACGGTCCGTGCGATTGGCGACGAAGTAGAAGTCGGTATCGCCGGCGCGGCGGTGAATCCAGACGATGTCGGAATCGAGCGGGCCGGCAAA
>CAZMWN010000024.1:0-20783 GCA_964569935.1 uncultured Pirellulales bacterium | reverse complement strand
TCCAGACTGCGACCGCTGATCCAAGGTATTACTTAGGTTGGCGTGCTAAATTTCGAAGGTTACGTTCGAGAATTCGCAGGTATATTCAATCAAATATCTCTCGAAACGTATAACCTATAAACTCATGCCAACTGACTTAACTGAAAAATTCAATATTTCTACATATTTCAATAGGTTTCGAAGAAGTATTATCGATGTTGTGCCTCCAAATGCAAAATGCGTACTTTCTGTAGGTTCTGCAACAGGCGCGGCGGAAGCCGAGTTAATAAAACAGGGTATAAAAGTTGTCGGAGTGGAAATCAATCCGAAAGCTGCAGAAATTGCTAGGAAGCGGGGATTAATTGTTTTAGAAGGCGATGCTTCAACAATTGATATAGGGATTGAAAATAAGCTTTATGATTGCATCATTTACTCAGATATTCTGGAGCAT
Organism: uncultured Pirellulales bacterium; assembly: GCA_964569935.1. Lineage (GTDB taxonomy): Bacteria > Planctomycetota > Phycisphaerae > Sedimentisphaerales > Anaerobacaceae > JAFGPS01. Next base: position 20,353 of record CAZMWN010000024.1, on the reverse strand, counting down.
CTACCCAAACCTCAAGATGTATTAAAAAGACATATTGGCTATCTAAAGCCTGGCGGTATTATCTATGTATGCATCCCAAATTTTCGCCACTGGTCCGTATTTTGGCAACTGTTTATTCGAGGCCGTATCAAATATGTTAACGCAGGTATATTGGATCAAACTCATTTAAGGATTACTACACGTAAAATGGCTCTTGAATGGCTCGAAGAGGCAAACATAGAAATTCAAAGTGTCAAATTCATAATATACGGCAGAAAAAATAAACTCATTTCAAATTGCCTATTCGGACTACCAAAGGAATTTATTGCAGAGCAAATTAGCATTGTCGGGAAAAAACGCAATGCTATCTAAATTAGAATGTATCAAAAAACTATATTAAAACTTTATCTCGATCCTTTTAATTTTGGTTTTCTCTAAAAAATATATGCTTCCTATGCCTATTAATATAGACATACTTCCATAAGGTCTCATCGTTCGTAAATATGCAAGGCACTGTATTAGCAATCGGTATATTTTGTTCAATTCTGATTGTGGTTTTGCGCCCTCGGTATGCGCTAGCAGTTTATATTACAGGACTGCTTTGGTTCCCTGAATATTTGAGACTTAGCATTGGTACTTTAGATATATCGGTCGGACGAATTATGGTAACCGTATTGCTGCTACGGTGTTTGTTCAATAATCGCCTTCGAAGTAGCTTTAAGTGGATAGGTTTGGACACATGGGTTGCAATTAGCATGATAGTGTATGTTGGAATAGTGCTTGTAACACGACCTTCAATGGCATCTATTGAAAACCGCAGTGGATTCATTATGGATACATGGCTTGCTTATCTGGTCGCCAGATTTATCATAACCGACAGGCGAACACTAATTTCTGTAATCAAATGCGTTGCCATTGTCCTGGTACCTCTTACCATTCTTGGCTGTATAGAGACTTTTACCGGCTGGCAACCGTTTATACCTCTGAAGCGTTTCATTCCATGGAGACAACAGGATCCACAGGCGGAAATCGTAAAAGTGGTTCGCTGGGGTTTGGTCCGGGCCGTCGGCCCCTTTAACCATCCCATTTTGTTTGGCGGTGGTTTTGCCATATTTTTGCCACTAATTTATTATCTTCACCACGAAAAGAGACCTTGGCGGACTCTGTCTTACATTCTTTCTGCAACGGTGCTAATCGGAGCATTTACAAGTATGTCCGTCGGTCCGTGGGTTATGGTAGCTGTTGCAATCTTTTGCCTGGCGATGGAAAGGTATAAACTTTGGGTCAAGCTGATGATAATATTATTCGTAATTTCATGCCTGCTGGTCGAACTTTTCAGTAAAAGGCATTTTTATCATGTCTTTGCTTCTTATGGAAGTATGCTTGGCGGCACTGGTTGGCACCGGGCAAAACTAATTGATGTTGCTATTAAACACTTCGACCAGTGGTGGCTGGTCGGCTATAAAGGCCGGGATCCCGGCTGGGGACCTTATTTTGGTATGGTCCGGACAGATGTGACAAATGAATTTCTTGCAGCTGGAGTTCGATATGGTATGGCCGGTATGATTGCTCTGTGTGGAGTTCTTTATGTAGCGTTTCGTGGATTGGTATCCGCGTACAAGCAAGTGACACATCCGGTTACAAGGTCTTTGTATTGGGCGCTCGGCAGTATGTTATTCTCAGTGACTGTAACCTGGACGGCGGCCCATTTCTTTGGTCAATTGATGTCGCTTTTTTATTGTTTGCTTGGAGTGATTGGCTCGTCTATAAACTTTAAAGCATTCTGCCGTATTAATGTAAAATCTGTGTCCCCACAAAGCCAACCATACATTACTCATTAGGTATAATTAGTCAATTTTTTGATTTTAAACAAAGATTTATCCGAGCATGGAAGATATTAACATCGACAAATTTTCCGTAAACATAATAAAAACGTTTGATGAAATAGAGACAATCCGACCTATTTGGGAACAGATGCAGAATGATGAGCCTTATCCAGTAGTCGATGCAGACATTGATTATTACCTTAGTGTTGTCAAGGCAAGCGGAGATAGAGTTCAGCCATACATTACTCTCGTAAAAAAAGATGATAAACCGATTGCCTTGGTAATAGGCCGTCGTGAAAATTATTCAATCAAATTACGATTAGGATATAAGACTTTATTTAGCCCTAAGCTCGATTGTATAGTTATTGTATATAGAGGCCTTTTAGGACAGCTGGATGAGGAAATTTGCGGTTTAATTGACGGTAGATTTACCGAGCTACTTAAAAAAAGCGATGTCGATGCTGTTTTTTTTAGTTACTTGCGAACCGATTCTATTTTTTACAGACAAATTCACCGGAACTTTCGTTTTTTATCTCGAAGTCATTTTCCAGTTATTGAACCGCACTGGCGGATGTCTATACCTAAAAGCATTGATGAATTCTATGCTGCACGTTCCAAGAAACACCGGCAGCATTTAAGACAATATCAAAATAAGCTGGAAAGAGATTATAACGGTAAAGTAAAGATTTGTACTTATATTAGGCCACACGAGTCGGCACAAGCTATAAAAGATGCGTCATATATTTCTCAAAACACCTATCTGCATTCTCTTGGAGTTGGAGCTGTGGAGACTCCGCGGAAACAGGAGATACTGTATAAGGCTGCATTAAAGGGTTGGTTTCGAGGTTATATCCTGTATATCGAAGATAAACCTGCGGCTTATCGATTTGCCTATCGATACGGAAGAACTTATTTTGGAACAGGAACTGGTTATGCACCTAAATGGCGTCAATACAGGATCGGGACGATTCTGTTTCTGAGAGTAATTGATGACTTATGCAAAGAAGGAACCGTGGATTATTACGATTTTGGTTTCGGAGATGCGGAGTATAAGAGACATTATTCGAATCTTTGCTGGCAAGAGACCTCAGTTTCTATTTTTGCGCCGCGTTTTTATCCGACATTCGTCAATATGTTGCAAACATGTACAGCCGGTTTGGATGCAGGTTTGAAATATGCTGTAAATAAGACTGGCTTTACAAATCGGATCAAACGCTACTGGCGAAATCAACTCGAAGAAAAAGCCTCCAAAAATGGATCTTAAACTAAAAATTACTAAAAAATTCTTGATGAATACTATAGTCTCCCCAACGTAGAATATTTTGATGAACCGAGGATTAATAACCTCTAAAAAGGCATTTATAATACGTTACAAACAACTTGCATATTTAGATAAGATTTTGATACCTAATCATGACAAAAATTGAACAAAATATGATAACTAAAATAGTTGTGACACTACGTCCATATCATTGGGTCAAAAACATGTTCGTCTATGCTCCATTGGTATTTTCCGGCCAGTTCACGCAAATAAACTCGTGCTTAAAAACCACATTAGCCTTTTTAAGTTTTTGTATGGCCTCCAGCGCCATTTATACAATAAACGACGTATTTGATCGGTTTGAAGACCGACAGCATCCCACTAAAAAGTTCCGTCCTATTGCCAGCGGTGCTCTGAAGCCCTCGGCGGCAATACTGCTGAGTGTAACGTTAGTTATAACGGCTCTGACGGTGGCTTGTTTTTTGAATCGGCTCGTGATCCTAACTTTGCTGATTTACATTGTCATAAATATTGCTTACTCGTTAGCTATCAAACATATTGCGATACTTGATGTATTAACAATTGCTTTTGGATTCGTACTACGTATCCTAATCGGCGGTATGGCGATTTCTGTAATACCTTCTTATTGGCTGATTTTATGCACAGTAATGATTTCTTTATTTCTCGGTTTTACAAAACGCCGAGTTGAGCTTCTCGCTGTCGATCTCGAACAAAATAATTCTCGTCCGGTACTTAAGGATTACAGTGTTGCTTTTCTGGACCAGGTCATCCCTATGGTTACAGGCGCTACTATCATTGCATACGCCCTATATACCGTAGATGCACATACCCAGATGGTTTTAGGAACCAGGGCTATGCTGCTTACGCTTCCTTTTGTAATCTACGGATTATTAAGGTACATATACATTATTTACCATCTTAAGCAAGGTACCGATCCGGTCGAAACTCTTATCCGCGATATCCCGACAATCATTAATCTCCTACTTTGGATAGTGACATCACTGCTTGTAGTCAGATACGGCGGCAAATTCGACTATTTCCGGTAAGAAGGAGGTAATTCCAAATTTTAATTCTATGGATATTTTTGGCCATTTTCCTGGCGGCCTTTATTTATTTAGGTGTGCCTTATATTTACGGAAGATATGCCAGAGTAATTCTCAGAAAAAAAGCCGTTAAATCCGGCGCAATTGTACTGACTTTCGATGACGTCAGGCATGGTGACAGGCTGACACCTGTTATTATGGACCTGCTTGATAAATATAATGCCAAGGCAACGTTTTTTCTGTTGGGCGGAAGCATTGCAGGCCGGGACAACATAGTCAGACAAATAGCAAAACATGGGCATGAAATCTGCTCACACGGTTACGACCATCTGAAATACTGGAAGGTTTCACCGTTTCGGGCGCTGACGGATATAAAAAAGGGTTGGAAAGCTATCGATGCCGCTCTGGGACAAAAGCAGGAAAAGTATCCGTTCAGACCACCCTACGGCAAATTGAACATTATTTGTTTATTATATTTATTAGCCAAGCGTGTACCGATTATTTATTGGACTACTGACTGCGGAGATACCTGGAAAATAAAGCCAAGCTGCCATACAATTGCAGATGCAGCAAAAACAGGAGGAACAGTTGCTCTGGTTCATGATAGGCATGATGACAGAACGGACAAATTTGTTCTTGATTCCATACAATTGGCGCTTGCAGTTGCTAAAGACAAAGGTATGCGGATACTGACGGTCTCAGAGTTGCTGGATAGTAATTAATAGGAAACCAATAAGTTGGACGTATCAATAATCATCGTGAATTGGAATACCAGAAAGATCCTTCAAGACTGTCTTAAAGCGGTTTATGAGCGAACCGGTGACATTAAATACGAAGTCATTGTTGTTGACAACGGCTCGACTGATAACTCGGTGGAAATGGTCAGAAAGAATTTCCCACTGGTCAATATCATTGAAAATGCCGAAAACTTCGGCTTTGCACGTGCGAATAATATCGGCATACAGACAAGCAAGGGACGCTATATATGCCTGATAAATTCAGATATCACGATATTGGATGATTGTATCGGCAGGCTGACGTCATTTATGGATTCACGCCCCACCGTCGGAATGGCAGGCCCAAAAATCCTAAATTCTGACCTAACAATACAGCACTCCTGTCGGCATTCTCCCTCGATTTGGAATAACTTGTGCCAATCAATAGGCCTCAACCATTTATTTCCAAAATCGGCGTTCTTTTCATACTGGATTATGGATTATTGGAGCTACGACAGCATAAGAAGCGTTGATGAGCTGAGTGGATGTTTCTGGATGGTTAGGCGAGAGGCTCTGGATGAGGTCGGGCTGTTGGACGAAGATTTTTTTATCTATGGTGAAGACCATGACTGGTGCAAACGATTTCGCAAGGCAGGCCTGGACATTGTTTTTTATCCCGGAGCCGAGGCTATACACCTGGGCGGAGCGAGCTCTGCCAATGCCCAAATCATGTTCCATCTGGAGCTGCAAAAAGCAGGTTTGCAGTACTGGAGAAAACACCACGGAAGAATTGGCAAAGTCAGCTATGCAGCAGTTATTCTGTTGCGCGAAACGATACGTGTTATTGCAAGAGGATTCCAGTACATATTTTGGCCTTCTCAAAGAGAAACGTCGGGCTACAAGCTGCGGCGAAGTATCGCCTCTATTCGATTAATACTCCATATTTAAAAACAATGCCATAAATAACACGAGCCTGGATCAAATTATCCCGAAGGAAGAATTTATATGAAAACAAAGTATATACTGATAACACCGGCTTATAATGAAGAGAAATTTATTGAGGGGACGATAAAAGCAGTTATAGCACAGACAATCGTTCCACAGAAATGGTTGATTCTGGATGATGGGTCAACCGATAATACAGGTGAAATAATAAAACAATATGAGTCTAAGCACGATTTTATAATATACAATCAGGTTCAGCGGACAGATATAGAAAGCTACTACGCTCGTAGAATACAAGTGTTTCTGTTAGGTTATGAAAAGATCAAAAACGAAGACCACGATTTTGTAGCCACATTGGACTCCGATCTTTCGCTTGAGCCGACATACTATGAGCTTATCCTTGCCGAGTTTGATCGAAATCCGAAGCTGGGCATCGCAAGCGGATTCTACGTTGATAAAGTTAAGGGGCAACTTCAGGCGCCTGTCAGGGATCCGGATGAAATCAGTACGCCCGGGGGTCTTCAGGTGTTTCGACGCGAATGCTTTGAGGCCATCGGCGGTTATTCTGTTCTAAAGTATGGTGGTAGTGATACCCTTGCGGGTATCAAGGCAAGGATGAATGGGTGGCAGACGAAGCATTTTCCTCAATATCAAGCTATTCACTACCGTCCGCTTGGAACAGGCAACGGAACGCATATATTGACTGCAAAATACCGCGTTGGACAAGCGGAATATGCCTTGGGAAACCATCCTCTGTTTGCGCTGGCTAAGTCATTTCGTCGTATTTTTCTGGAAAAGCCTGTCTTTTTAGCGAGTATCGCTCGTTTGATAGGTTTCTTAAGCGGATATTTAGTGGGAAAAAAGAGAGACGTTCCGGATGAAGTCATCAAGTTTGTTAGAAAAGAACAGATCCAAAGATTATGGACATGTGGATTTGGCAGGCTTAAGAGGTTTACATAATATGTTTGGAATGAGAGTCTGTTCTAAATAATTTTAAGAAGTGAGAAGCATTTATCATTCTCTTTAAAAAAGCAAAGATCAAGATTTGTTTGTCTGCATCAGCAGGGGGGCATTTGACAGAGCTTTTAAAGCTTTCGGACTGCTGGAAGGGGCAAAATACTTTTTTTGTGACTACAGTGCCTGTTGTCCAGGAAAATCTCCAAGGATCCGGGAATGTATATATTGTTGGAGAGAGCAATCGACAACATCCGTTGCGTGTGTTCAGAGTGTTTCTAAAATGCGCTATAATAGTTTTCCAGGAAAAACCCAATGTAATCATAAGTACCGGAGCAGCAGCAGGATGCATTATATGTTTTCTCGCCAAACTTATCGGGGCCAGGATTATCTGGATTGATAGTATTTCTAATGTGGATCGAATCTCGCTTTCCGGAATAATGGTTAGATACATTGCCGACCTTTTCCTGGTTCAATGGCCCGAACTTGCTGAAAAGTACACAAAGGTAGAATACCTCGGAACAGTAATATGATTTTTTTAACCGTTGGAACACAGTTTCCTTTCGACCGTCTTGTTAAAACCATCGATGATATTGTAGGTAAAGATCTAATCAATGAAGAAATCTTCAGCCAGATAGGAGAAAGTGCTTACAAACCAAAAAACTTCAAATCAGTGGCATTTCTGGAAAAAAATGTTTTTAATAATTATCTAAAAAATGCATCAAGAGTAATTGGCCATGCCGGGACTGGGACTATTATAACAGCATTGGAATACGATAAGCCTTTGCTTGTGATGCCAAGACTATCAAAATATCACGAGGTTGTTCACGACCATCAAGTAGCAATAGCAAAAAAATTTGAAGAACAAAAGCATATATTAGTAGCCTATCAAGAGGAAGATTTGCTCCAAAAGGCAATGGAATTGAAACACTTTTTGCCTAAAAAACGCAAAACACAGGTTGAAGCAGTAGTGCAGAGAATCCTGGATTTTCTTCAACAGGAAAATGGTAATAATTAGAATGAGGATTTCAAGACTTGCACATCAAGTAAGCTAAATGCGCACAAAGATAATCAGCAAAGCAATTACTGATAATGCTCCTTGAGACAATCCAAAATCCATAATGAGCAATAAACGAGACTAATGTCACATATACAATCCAAAACCAAGCAGAAAATAAAAGCGATTATCCTGGTAGGCAATCGTGATTTTGGCAGGTGTCCATTAGCATCACAATTGCTCACAGCCTTGTGGCCGATAGCGGGACAAACCGCCCTGGAACATCTGTTGGTCCATTTAGCCAATCAGGGGATAACACAGGCGGTAATATGCTCCAACGATGAAGGTTCATTGTTAGCCGAGTCAATACAAATCGACAATCGCCTGGAAATACAATTTCTGGACGAACCACTGCCGGTCGGTACAGCCGGATGTATTCGAGACGCCGCAAGCGATGATATAGATGAATTATTATTGGTTTTACCTGCCAACTTAATCAATCCTCCGGAAATTGATATTTTAACACGTGCTCATCATGAAGGTAGAGCTGAGTTGACTGTATTTCTTAATCCCAGCTTCATTTATGAAGCAGACAAAGGGCAGGCATCCGGCATCTATATTTGCAGTCCCAGTATTGTAGAACACATACCCAAAGATGGTTACTGCGATATCAAGGAAGGTCTGATTCCTGAGATGCTACGTGCTGGTAAGACAATCCGCGCGGTCACGCTTCCAAACCACGTCGGCAACTTCCGAAACCGACAGGAATATCTATATTCCATCGCTAATTACATTGAAGAGGCTTCAGAACTGCAACCGGATTTAGAACCAGGCCAAGGCACTGATTCACATATCATCTGGATGAGTTCTAAGACAGAAGTCGATCCGGCAGCGCGAATTTACGGGCCGGTTGTCATTATGAATGGTACTCGCATTTTAAACGGGGCTGTTATCATTGGGCCTACCATACTTGGAAACAATGTCACGATTGGAAGAGATAGTATCGTAGCAAACAGCGTACTGTGGGATGGCGTAAAATTAGGTACAAATTGTCAAGTTCAACAATCTGTCATCGACTACAACACAATGGTGCGTACCAATACAATTATGCAAGAGGAATGTATATTATTCAAACCAAAGACCATCCTGGAACGTTTACTAAACAGAGATTCTAAAATTATGAAAGATAGCACAAGCGAATTGCAGCACACGTTACGACCAGGACTAAACAAAATTTACAGTAAAATACCCCTATGGGCCAAGTCAGACAAAGGCAATATCCTTAGATTGTTAGCACCAAGCCTGCTCTTGATTGCTTTTTTATGGTCCTACTGGCCCGGCCTTGTAGATCTCTGGAAAATATGGTTGCGAAATGATGAATACTCATCCGGATTATTGGTTCCTTTTCTTGCCGTCTATATTCTATGGTCCAGACGTCAGACAATTGCTCAATGCCGGATAAAGCCTTCGGTTATCGGGATATTCATTTTACTGGCAGCCCAGGCACTTAGACTTTTCGGTCTGTTGTTTATGTACGGTTCCGCAGAAAGATTATCCATTGCTCTGAGTATTCCTGCATTAGTTATGCTTCTCTTCGGTTGGCAATTTTTCAAAAAGGTAGCAACAATATTATTGTTCTTATGTCTGATGCTACCCTGGCCTAACCGGCTTCAGGCAGCCGTCTCGCTGCCTTTACAACGCTGGTCAACATCGTCGGCTGTCTTTTGCCTCGAATTGATAGGCTATGAGGTAATACAGGAAGGTAATATTATTCATATTGGCAACTCAACCGTCGCAGTCGCCGAAGCATGCAACGGCCTGAGAATGATTACCGCTTTTTTTGTGATTAGCGGATTAGTGGTCCTGCTGGTCAAACGGGCATGGTGGGAAAAGTTAATCGTCCTGGTTTCAAGTCTGCCCATCGCCCTGCTGTGTAATACCGTACGATTAGCAATTACAGCGGTATTTTTCACGGTGCTCGAAGGCGAGTATTGGGAGAAAATGTTCCACGACTTTGGCGGGTATGCGATGATGCCTTTAGCCCTTGCAGCAGTTGTTGCTGAACTTTGGCTTTTAGCAAAACTTACCATACCTCCAGAAACTCAAAAAGATATAATAATTACACGGCAAAATCCGTGAGTAATTCGGAAATTAATCACTTGTTTTAGTGCAGCCCTTGACCGATCAATCCTATAAAAGACTATAAAATAGGGCTCGAATAATGACAAGTACTATCAATCAATACTCAAAGGGTACATGAAATGAATGATTTAGAAAAAAACAATGATCAAGTAGTTGGACAGGATATCGTGAATTTCGAGACTGTGCCTGAATCCACAGAGGAAAGTCCTCAATTGGTAGCAGGGATACTTCGCCGCTGGTATATTGCTCTGTTAGTATTCATTGTAATATGTGGATTCGGATTATCTGCAATATGGATATTGACAGAACCTGTCTATGAAGTAACCGGCCAAATAAGAGTCGCCCCCATTCTGGTGGACATCCTGACCGATACAAAAGACCGAGGGGACATATCCGATTATCAAAGCTTCATGAATACTCAAGCAGGGCTGGTCGCAAGCAGTCGAGTAATAGAAAGAGTAGCAGACAATTTAAAAGGCAGAAATCTTGCTCTTTTTAATAATAAATCCACCAGCCTAATCTCAAAACTAAAGCAGAGATTAAATACTACAAAAATTCAACCAGAACCAGCCTGGCTTTTAAAACAAGCATTGATAAACGGAGTTATTACCGTAAATGCTCCCCGTAACAGTGAATTAATAGAAATAACAATGCACAACACTAATGATAAAGAAGCCATGCAAATTGTAGATGCTTTTATCAATGCATATATGGATGTCGGAGTTACCAGGTCCACACAGGATGAAGACAAAAAGTTGATGGCACTGGAAGACGAACGCAAGGTCAGGACCGAAGAAATGGATAGTTTGAGAAAACAAATCTATCGGTTGGCACAAGAGTATGGAACTGCTACTTTGAGCGGCCGACAGAATATGATGCTGCAGAATGTCTCAAGTTTGTTGTCTCGGCTCACCGAGATAGAGGCAGCTAAAATGAACCTCGAAGCCCAGATGCATCTACTTGAACGAACGCGAGAGGATCCTATCCCCCCGGACGAGTTAATGAAAATGCGCCAAGAATACACTACACAAGACCCATCGGTAATAGCGATCTCAAAGCGAATCGCACAATTAGACCAATCTCTTATCGTTGCCCGTCAGACATTAACTCCGACGAATTCTGATGTTAAACTTCAATCCGAACTTTTAGAAATTATGAAGACACGCCTAAAGGAACGCAAGGATGAGGCCAGTAAGGAATTCGACGAATTGTTGGCTGAGGAGGTCTCCAAAGCAGGCGATTCAAAGCTGATTAATGTACGTACTACGCTGGAACAAACAGAATTGTACGAGAATATTCTTCGAGAGACAATAGAGAAAGAAGATGCCGAGACGATAAGACTGGGTCGCTTACAACTGGAAATCCAAGATTTACAGGATAAGTTAGATATGACCAAAGACAGATATGACATGGTTCTGAAGCGTATACAGGACCTGGAAATGCAGCGAAAGCGCCCAGCAAGGATTATGGTGCACGATTATGCTCATATCGCTTCGGTTCGAGATAGACGAGCAAAGTTATCAGTCGCTATAATTCTCGCCGGACTGGCTTGTGGTATGTGGCTGGCATACCTTCGAGATAAAGCCGACCTGAGACTAAGAACGCCTGATGATGTGGCTAAACGGATTGGTATTCGAATAATCGGGACTACCACAAGCTTAAACACCGTCAAACCTTCGCTTCTTCCGGAACAAATAATCGGTGACTACCAAACTATTCGTGCCAATTTAGGTTTGATCGACGGCGAAGGAATACCAAAGAAGCTCGTGGTTACCAGTCCTGGAATGAAGGAGGGTAAAACTACTTTCACAGTTAATCTGGCAACAAGCATGGCAGAGGCAGGCAAAAGGGTTCTGCTTATAGATGGTGACCTGAGAAAACCTGACATTGCACGGCTGCTGAACCTTCCGAAAAACTCAAGGGGACTACAGGATGTTCTTAGCGGCATAAAATTTGAACGAGCTGTTTACTCTTTAACTACAAATGGGCTGGACATACTTGCAGCTGATTATCGCGATGCCGCCGACGCATACGAGTTTTTAGCCTTGTCTTCTACCACTCAGCGCATTAATAAGATTAGTGAACAATACGACCATGTGATTATAGATACTCCTCCTGTGCTGGCATTTCCTGATGCTCTGATGTGGGCCAAGATTGGGGATGCCGTTATTTTAACCAGCTTCGCCGGGCAAACCACTCTGCCTGAGCTTCGAGAAGCTAAAGAAAGATTAATGCAAATAAACGTCAGATTGCTTGGTACTGTTATAAGCAGAGTAAATGCCGAAGATAGTTACTACCGACACAGTAACGATTATTACGCACAAAGTTCCAAAGGCAGACGCACAAGAAAAAAACCGCTTATTTCCAGAGTCGATAATACAACCTAACAAAACCAACACAATTCATGGAACAGTAGATTAAATCGATGAAAAGACATTCATTTCAAGAATGTTGGTTCTATATTGAATTTCATCTACCTTGTATTAGCAGTTGACAACAGCCGGCATATATTATATGGCGCACTCTTAAACCACATATGAACCTGATTATAATACACACAAACAAGAGCTCAACAAACAACAGCGATAATATGCTGCAATTTGCTCTGGCCAACGAGCCTGTCGCAGGCATTATTCTTGATGGCTTAAGTAGAATCTTATGCCGCAACATCAGTAAGAGTTCTGTTTTACCTTTAATGGTCAAGGGCTGTCCTGCCAATATAATATATGCCATCCCAGAAAAGTGGGAAGTTGCCCTTGACACACTCCAGCAGCAAGAAAAAGCACAGCGACAAAGATTCTTTTATGCAAGAAACAATATAATACGCTATCGCGAAAGTGTTCAAATAACATCAGATATCGTTCACAAAATCGAAAAAAAGAATAGCCCGAAATCATGGCTGGTTTTATCTAATGGACGATTTGCGACACAGATCAACAATGAACTGCTTGGAAATATATTAACCGACATACAAGCAGATATAGTGGCAGTCAATGCAGAGCCCGAGTTACTCAGCAAACGCGAAAAAACCCGACTAACAACAGAAGGCAATATAGCTGGATTTCGTCGGTTATACTCGGATTCGTCTGAATTTGTCCCCAATTGTAGTGACTGGCCTCATCATCTTTTTATCAAAGCTCATACACTTAAAAAACTTCTAATCGATAACACTTTACCCGAATCCTTTTCCACAATCGTAAAGAATTGCCAATCAAACACGATGATATTACGAACAGTAAATATCGGCGGGACTGTACTGGATTTAGACACGGAAAACGGATTACTGGAATTTTGTAAAATAACACTTGCAACATTAGGAAAATCAGATTTTAAAAGTCATAATTCAAATAAGATATCCAAAGATTCACGATTCATCGGTAAGGTATTATCAGGCGAGAATGTTCAGGTTGACCCAAATGTAACCATTGTAGGACCGACTATTATTTGTCGAAACGCTCACATCGAAAATGGGGCCGTGATAAATTCGTCAATCGTCGGCCCGGAAGTACATGTACCGCAGAATCAACTCGTGAACAACTGCATTATCAAAGATGCACAATACGATTGGAAACACCCAATTAGATATAATATCGGTAGTTCCAGACAAATTGCTTATTCAGAACGTGATATAAGCCAGCCGTTGAGCACCGATGGTACGAATCGAAACTGGCCAAGGTTTTCATATGCAAGGTGTATAAAAAGAATTGCTGATTGTCTTATTGCAGCAATAGTGTTAATTCTATTTGCCCCTTTAATACCGTTCATTGCCCTGGCAATAAAATTAAACTCGCCCGGTCCGATATTTTACAAAGACAAACGTCAGGGACTTCGTGGCAGGGAATTTAATTGTCTAAAATTCCGGACAATGGTCACCGGAGCAGACAAGATACAGGAGAAGCTGCGATTCGTTAGCCAAGTTGATGGCCCACAATTCAAGATGGAGAACGATCCACGAATAAGTGCTGTTGGCAGATTTCTGAGGGAGACATATATCGACGAAATACCCCAGTTCTTCAACGTTCTCCTTGGCCAGATGAGTGTCGTTGGCCCAAGGCCCTCTCCCGAATCAGAAAATACATTATGTCCATTCTGGCGCGATGCACGATTATCTGTTCGACCAGGAATCACCGGGTTCTGGCAGATATGCCGGACACGTACACCAATGAAAGACTTTCAGGAATGGATCAGATACGACACCGAATATGTCAGGAATCTGTCACTGAAGATGGACTTGTGGATATATTGGCAAACAACCAAAAAACTGTTTGAGAATTTCATTAATCAGTTCTAATCCTCCAAATCAGATCTATAGAAGGCTTACTGAGTCTTTTATATTGTTGGGAAATTTTACGAAAGGATAAAAAATGCCAAGAAGATACTTTAACTGGAAACTGGCAATCGTTTTATTAATGAGCCTTGTGGTTTTGTGTATTACTGCTTTTGGACTACGCCAATGGCAAAAAGCGAATAGTGCCGAACAAGGGCTTGTTCTTGGTAACAAAGCGTATGATGAGCAAAACTGGGAAGAAGCGACAGAAAACCTTGGGCGCTATCTTGCTTTAAAACAGGATGACGTACAGGTATTACTTAAATATGCCGATGCGCAAATGCATATCAGGCCCCGCAAACGTGACCATATTCAACAAGCTATCGCAGCATACAGAATTATTTTAAGAGTTGAAGACAATCATTCAGAAGCCTCTCAACAACTTACAGAAATATATTTAATGACGGGTATGCCTGGGGAAGCAGAGTTGATTGCCAAAAGACAACTTGAAAAAGTTCAAGACCCGAACCTTCGCAGGATGATGGCCATAGCACTTGCCCAACAACGAAAATTCGATGAAGCAGCAACTGAATTAAAGGCCATTTTTACCGAATATCCAGAGCAGATTTTAGCTTACGAATCATTGGGGCAACTTATAGAACAACACCCTGAAGAGTTCCCCAACCAAGCCACAACTTGGTTTGACGAAGCAGTAAAAAATAATCCATCCTCAGCCCTTGCATATTTAATCCGTGCGGGTTTTCATCTAAGAAATAAAGCCGAATCAAAAGCATTAGCTGATATAAGCATGGCGGAACAACAGGATTTATCCGACGCTTCTGTACGTCTTCGACTTGCAAGAGAACTTATCAATTTAAATCTGCTGGATAAAGCAGAAGAACATCTCGTTACCATCCATAAGGTCATACCGGTAGACCAGGATCTTTGGCAAACATGGGCACAGCTGGCTTTACGTTCACAGTCGAAGGAGAAGATGCTAAATACGGCCGAAACTGGATTAAAAGAGCTATCTTTTCAACCCTGGGATTTTATGCCTTTGGCTGCAGAGCTGTTCATACGATCAGGCCAACTGGATAGAGCTTCCGACTGTATATTACAACTTCGTCAAAAGGAAGCGCCAAATGCGATAGTTGCATTCCTTGAAGGTCTTATAGCCACAGAAAAAGGGAACCTCCTTGAGGCCGTCAAACATTGGCAACAATCAGTGGAATCAGGTAATAAGTCTCTACAAATTCGATTGGCGCTGGCTTCAACTCTGAACAATTTAGGCGATAGACAATCTGCTTTACGGCAGATACACACCCTTATTGCCGAAAGACCGGATTCTTTTAATGGACATTTAGCCTTGGCCAAAATGCTGGCTCAGACTGAAAACTGGGTCGAAGTTGAAAAGCATGCTGCAAAGGCAATAGAGCTTGCACCGGGCAATCCTGAGTCTAACCTGTTGTATCTAAAAGCTCGGTTACAGCGAGCAGGGGAAAGTTCAACAGAAGAAAATAGTCGAATTACGCAGGAAATAGAAAAACACTTGTCCACACTTAATGAAACTAATCCCGGGAATTTAGAACTTAGCTTTCTTCAACTACAGCTTAAGACGCAGCAAGGTAATTTCATCGATGCTCAGGAGATTATAACCCGTCTGAAGGATGAGCATCCCTCTGAAATTCTTAACATTTCATTGGCTGAAGCCGAATTACTCGCCGCTCAAAACAAGACAAATGAAGCAATATTAAAGTTAAATGAGACAATAGAAAAATTTCCTGACTCTCCCGGGCCAGTTAGAAACCTTGCGATTTTACTATATAATAAAGGCGACCAAACAAAGTGTGAAGCAGTAATAAAGGAGGCATTAACACGCTTCGAGCAGTCGGTTGCACAACGTGAATTAGGCTTGATGCTTTCCCAATTTTATATTCGTTGGTCTCAAAAAGACAAGGCATACCAGCAACTTGCTGCTCTTTCACAAAAATTGCCCAACGACATTCCAATAAAACGCCGGCTCCTGATGTTCAAGCAGGTCATAAAAGATCCTGAAAAAGCCCAGCAACTCGTTGATGAGATCAAGTCCCTTGAGGGTGAGGATGGCTGGCAATGGCGGTATGAACAGGCTAAGGTTCTTTATGTAGATGACAATTTTAAAAATAACTATCCTAAAATTATATCGCTCGCTCAAGAAAACATACTGACAAATCCAGATGACCAAGTAAGCCGTATGCTCATGGCCAGGGCATACGAAAAGGCCGGTGAATTGCAATTGGCAATTTCAACATACCGTGACGCTTTGAGCAGATCACCTGATGACATTCGTATAATAACGCCTACTATAGAGGCACTCTATAAAGCCAAAGAATATGAACAAGCCGAGGAACTTTTAAATCGTGCTTCCCGAGTAAAGTTTCAAATCCCTCAACTTCAGAGGCTTCAATTACACAGCTTCCTCAGACGCGGAGAGTTGGATTCGGCTTCAGATATTCTGCAGAATCTTCTTGATAATGATCCCAACAACCAGAACGCATACCTATCTCTTGCATTACTCAAGATGCAACAAAATAAGTTCGAAGAGTCTGAAGATTTACTGATGAAACTTAAGACTCAAAATCCCAACTCATTGGCAGTAATTGCAACACAAATTCAGCTCTACCTCCGTCAGGACAAACCAGAAGCAGCCCTCAAAACATGTCATGAAATGGTGAGCAACCTCAATAACGCAGCCGCTTATATACTCAGTGCAAGGACATACGCCACGCTTGGTCAATCCGATAAAGCATTGGAAGAACTTGAGAAAGCAATTTCTATCGAACCTGATAATGTTGAGGTGTGGGTCGCAAGAAGTGATTTCTACCGTTCCATGGGCCAGACAAACAAAGCGGCTGCCGACATTCAACATGCCCTGTCTCTGGAATCGGATAACATTCAAATCCAAAAACGCGCTATTTCGCTATTTTTAACGTCAGGACAATCCAACATGATTCGCGAGGGAAATGCCTTTCTTGAGAAAGCTCTTGAATCAAATCCGGAGGACATTGAACTTCAGTTATTTAAAGCCAATGCATTGCTAACCGAAGGGACGGCTCCGGCAATGGAAAATGGAAGGCAAATTCTTCTGATGATAACCGAAAAACAGCCCGAAGTTAGTGGGGCATGGCTGCTTTTGGGAGAACTTATGCTAAAACAGGGACAACCCGGGAAAGCTGTGGATGTTGCCCTGCGAGGCCTTGCTTACAAATCCAATGATAAACCACTCCTGCTTTTAAAAGCTCGTGCCGAGGCGGTTAGGTCACCTATCCTGGCAATTCCCACTCTCAAGGAACTATGCGAGCTGGATCCTAATGATTTAGATGCAGTCACTTTTCTGGCCAGCACATATATAAAGACAGGCGAACCACAAAAAGCTGTAAATATACTCAGAAAACAGATAACAACCTGCGACCTATCTACACGACGAAAATGCAGCCTCGCTCTGGCTATAGCGTTATACAAAGCAGGTGACAAAATAGAAGCTCAAAAGGAATTTGATTCTCTACTCGAGTCTGCACCAAATGACCCACGACCATTGATAGCACAAGCCCAATTACTAAAAGAAGAAGAGCTCTGGAGTCAGTTGAATCAAAAGGTCATTGATTGGTTTAACCAGCATCCGAATGACAGTCATACTCCTGTGATTATTGCCATAGATCTGATAGCAGTAAACAGCAATGAGGCAAGACAGACAGCTGAAGACATAATCCGGTTGATCCTGAAAAATGATCCAGTTTCCACCGAGGCCATAAGCGCTTTGGCTATTCTTTTGGAAATGGTCGGCCGTCCTGCCGAGTCGGCAGAGCTTTACCAACGTCTTCTTGAACTTGAGCCTGAGAATCTTATTGCCATCAATAATTTAGCCTGGATCATGTCTGAATATAACAGTCAATATCAACAGGCGATGGAACTTGCCCAGAAGGGGCTGAAGTTGGCCCCTAACTATATGGATCTTATTGAGACCCGCGGTGTAATCTACTATCGCCTGGGTGAATTGAATAAAGCCATCCAGGATCTAACCAGGTGCGTTGAACTTTATCCTGATTCGGCTTCACAAAGTGTTGCTGCAAATTTTCATTTGGCAAGAGCGTTTGCCGAACTCGGAAAAAAGAATGAAGCACTGAAATACTTAAATCAAGCTCTTAGCTTAGAGAGTGACATTGGAGGTTTGTCAACTGCTGAAATGACCGAGGCAAAAAACCTGCTCATAAAATTACAGGAGGGTAATTAACATGCTTCAATTGCCAAAATCGTCCCACGAGAATTTAACAATGAATGATTCACACTACAAAAAAACAAAACTTATACTGCTTGACAAAAAGCAGTGGTCCTACGTGCAAAATCTGTATAATCTGACCCCTCGTGAGCGTGAGATTGCAGAACAGATCTGCCAGGGCCTTGGAAATGGTGGTATAGCCAAGAATCTGCGTATCAAGCCTGGAACGGTAAAAACTCACACAAGAAATATTTACAGAAAGGTACGTGTAAAAAACAAAATCGCGATGCTCTTAAGATTTTTAACAGATGCAAGAAGTGTCTCTACCAATTTTGAACAAGTGCAATCAATCCCCGTTGTGGATTAAATACAGTTTCATTACATAGTTACCGCCAACTTTTCTCACCTGTAGTTCCTACCTGCAGTTCATTTCCACATAGCGCTGAGGCGCAACAAATCCGATTTTAATATCGAAGAGTGGCCTGAAAAGACAGTACAATCCAAGACACTCAGAAGGCCCTTGTTGCGCTAAAGAATCAGGCACAACAAGATTAAGTTAGCAACTCAGCTGTGCCTGTTAAGCCTGTCATCTCTTAATTGTGAATATTGGTCAGAACTTATCGGAATCAAACATCCACTAAACTTTCAATATTCACACAGTTCAAAAATACATCCCTTTTTCAGCCATTTTACTTTTTTTTACGATGATATCTTTATATACTCATGCAGGTAATTAGACACATTCTTCTCAAAGGAAGGGGCCATCCTGGTGTAAGTCTTTAGCAACAAAGAGGCAAACTATGCCCGTTTAAACCATAGATAGTCCAATCTGTACTACTTAAGATATACCTCAAAAGTGGTACTTTATTCTTCGCTACATAATCAAATCACTTTGGTTCTGATTTAGTCCAAGCATAACGTAATAACATAAACATTTAATTGGCAGGTATTCTTCGCTTTCCCTAATAATGTTCCTAAACAACTCGAATGGGCACATTTAGTTATTCCCTTATTAAAGCAGTACTTACAACAACATTAAGAACCATAACCAGACGGCCAATGTTACTCTTACTTTAATATTTATCGATCCCAGGGCTATTATGCAGTTCAAACATGAGCCAAACACAGAGGTGTCAATATTCCTTAATTTTCAAAGTTTTTTTAACTTTTTTTCTTTTTTTTCTTGGACACATCCCCTGATTTTTGATACAATACCGCAATCGTGTGGTATCTCACAGGAGGAGGCCATACCCGTAAACCAATTGCTGATGGAGCATGTATAGTGCTATAGGCTCATTTTATCAGAGGTGAGCTTGTTTGTAAGGAGATGGAGGAGTGGTGCAAAAGAGCAATGGTAAGGTGGTGACAATACTTCGCCATTCGGTTGGCGTAGCTACAAATTCAGTGTTCCCTCCACAATCCCATCATTCGTGTAAAAGAACTTCCCAACTTTTAAATGAAGATTTAAAGGAACTAAGGTAAAGAATCCATGAAGACGAAACTATGTATCTTAACTGTGATTATTTTCTTTGGAACACCAATTGCTTTTGCTGGTTCTTATACACTCAATCCAGTTGATGTATCCTTACCTACAGTAGGGGATTCAGCGGATGGAATTTCTCAAATTGGTGTCGAACAGGCCTGGTTTGCATTTGAACTTTCGAGCATACCTGATGCAGAAGATATCGTATCAGCAACTTTCTCTGCCTATATGCGGGATTTTGATGCTCCTGCAAGCCAAAGAACGCTATGGTACGATTCAGATGATACTTGGATAAAACCCAAACCTAATACAAGCGATCCAGATTATCCAAATATCTCGGCTGCAGATAACATTGTAGGCACGGTGACGTTCGGTGATCAGGCTTATACATGGATAACAATTGATATTACACACGACTGGACAAGTGATCTGGTAGATGACTATATAACTTTAATGCTGACTGG
>CAZMWN010000023.1:0-20884 GCA_964569935.1 uncultured Pirellulales bacterium | reverse complement strand
CCAGCTCGGGGTAATGCCCGCGAAGGAAGGCAGAAAGAAAATGCAAAAATCAAAATGTAAAACGCAAAATTATTGAAATCATCCCGCCTTGCCGGGATTCAGCAATTATGATTTTTTATATTTGATCTTTGATTTTCTTCCGTATCGGCACTCCTTTTGCAGGGGTGCTTTTTGCTTTGTAGCAAGATGCCCTTGGCACAGATGAGGATATTTTTTGAAAAGGAAAGGGATAAGGAAATGATAGAGACAGAAATTTCCAGAGCGATTATCGAAGAATATAACAAAAAGCTGACCGGGCATCTTGAAAACGATGTGGTCATCGTCGGAGCCGGGCCGGCCGGCCTGACCGCCGGATACTACCTGGCCAAAGCCGGGATAAAAACCGCCCTTATCGAAAGAAAGCTCTCTATCGGCGGCGGCATCTGGGGCGGAGCGGCGGGATTCAACGTGATTGTCACCCAGGACAACGAGATTCCGAAGGAATTCGGAATGACCTCAAAAAAGCAAAAGGGCCTGTATATATTTGACTCGATTGAATTCGCAAGCGCTCTGGCCTACCAGGCCAAGAAGGCAGGGCTTGAGATATTCAACCTGACCGAAGCCGAAGATGTCATTATTAAAAGTGACACCGTCGAAGGCGTGGTCGTGAATCATTCGGCCATAACTATCGCCGGGCTACACGTGGACCCGTTCTGTATTGCTTCCAAGTATCTTGTCGATTCGACAGGTCATCCGGCGGAGGTCGTTCACATGCTGCGAAAGAGAAAACCGGAATTCCTACCGAAAGGGATACAGGAAGGTTTTATGGACGTGGAAAAGGCCGAGGCGGGCGTTGTGGAAAAAACCGGCGAAATCATTCCGGGCCTTTTTATTGCCGGCATGTCGGTTTGTGCCGTCTATGGACTTCCGAGGATGGGGCCGATCTTCGGCGGAATGTTAAAATCAGGTAAAAAAGCAGCGCAGATGATTATTAAAAAATCCAAAACTTAAAATTATTTGCCTGTCACCTGTTTCCAGGAGCTTCGCTGCGTCGCCCGCAGGCCGGAGAAAACCGTCACGGCAATCATAATAGCAAATGTCACTGTCGTGAACCAATATCCCCACGCCGCCGTCTTGACGTGTGCCATCTTTACCAATACCGTGCCGATGGCAAAGATTTGTGTAAACATCTTGACCTTGCCGGAGACGGTTGCGGCGAAATTGATGCCTTTTGCCTCGGCAATATGCCGCAATACTGTCACGTACGCCTCCCGTGCGATTAAAATGCCGGCCACCGACCATTGAATGACAGCCAGTGTGCCTGGGCCGAAATTAAAAAGCTTCGGCTGGCCAATCAATGCAAAACAAATAAACGCCCCGCATACCAGGATCTTGTCCACGAGCGGGTCGAGCATCCGGCCGAACTTGCTCGTCACGTTAAGCCGGCGGGCGGCGATGCCGTCGAAGATATCGGTCAGACCCGAAATAACAAATAATACGAAAGCGATATCGAGAAAAAATGCCTGGTTGGTGACATGGGGCGAGTAAAGAATCATAATAAGAACGACAACCGTTAAAACAAGCCGGCCAAGTGTCAGGATGTTCGGTATCATTTTTAGCATGGCAATAAGTTTACTTTTCTTTTGGGTACAGTTCAATATTAAATCCGCTCAACGATCAAATCATAATCTTTTGTCCCAATCACCTTCGTTTGGATGAATTGACCGGGTTTTACAGGGATATTTCTGCGCATGTTGTTTATCTTTATAATACAGAGGCTGTCGATATCCGGCGCCTGGCCGAAAAACCTTCCTTTAGCCGAACCATCATTATCAACCGAATCAACCAGACAAACTAACTCACTACCGATTCGGCTTTGATTTTTGGTAAAGGCGATTTCCTGCTGGCAAAGCATCAACTCTTCAAGTCGCTGCTTTTTTATCTTCTCCGGGACCTGATTCGGCATGTCGGCGGCGGCCGTTTCGGCTTCGGGATAAAATTTGAAGCAGCCCAAGGCATCAAATTGGGCCCATTTAACAAAATCCAGAAGTTCGCTGAACTGCCGATCGGTTTCGCCGGGAAAGCCAACAATCATCGTTGTTCGCAGTACGATATCCGGCATTGCCGAGCGGAGGGCTTCAATCAATCGTCGAATACTGTCCATCGTATCAGACCGGCTCATCGACTTAAGGATAGTATCGCTGACGTGCTGGATCGGGATATCCAGGTAGCGAACGATTTTTTCACTATTAGCAATGGTTTCGATAAGTTTTTCATCAATTCCCGCAGGATATAGATACATCAACCGAATCCATGCCATAGAGTCGATTTTTTCGAGCTGGCTCACAAGGCCGGCCAGGCCGTTTTCTATCTTCAAATCGCGACCATAATATGTGGTGTCCTGAGCAATAATATTCAATTCGACAACGCCGGCCGAAGCCAGCTCCCGTGCCTCAGACATAACAAGCTCCGTGCGCTTACTCCGGAATGGGCCCCGGATTGCCGGTATCGTGCAAAAACTGCAGCGATGATTGCAGCCCTCGCTGATTCGCAGGTACGCCCAATGGCCTGGATTGATAAGCAATCTGGTTCGGTCGTCAAGAATCCTGTCCCTGGTTAGATCGGGGGATTGGTCAAGAGTATCAATCGGCTGGTCTGAGGAAAGAGTTCTCCGGATGATATCTGCGATATTGTCTCGTTGATCCAGACTGATAACAGCATCAATACCGTTGATTTCATGAAAAATCTGCCGACCGATTCTTTCCGGCAGACAACCTGCGACAATCACTTTCCTGACCTTTTGTGCCGGATCGGCTTTACAGTCCACCGCTTCTCTTATCGCATCAAGCGATTCGGCTTGCGCCGGGGCAATAAAAGCGCAAGTATTTACAACGACAACATCTGCGTTATAAAACTCAGGTGTTATCGCAAACCCAGCCTGTGCAATTTCAGCAAGCATCCTTTCGCTATCAACTACATTTTTGGGGCAGCCCAACGAGATAAACCCAACTGTAATACTATGCTTTTTTCGCGACATAGGCCCTATTAATATCAAAAATCCATGTTTTCGTCTAAAAGAAACGCTTTATTTTCCTAATTATTCATCAACCTCCTTGACGATAAAGCATTAGGGGATATAATATTTAGCGCTCCGTCTATACTTGGCGGTCACATTTGAGTTCAGATGGGCACACTATGGAGCGTGGGTTTTTAAATTGGTCTTGAGATTATGATTGGCAGCAGCCAAAACGCATGCCGAAGCCGATGGCTTATTGCAACGGTAGTTTTTATCTTTGTTTTATGGGCTGGAGGGCACACTCAACTCTTTGCTCAGACATCCACCGAAGATGAGGCTAAGGAAACTCTTCAAAAACTACAAATTACATACCTTCCAGGACCAAACGTTCCTATGCCCGAGGTTTATCAAGCTCCGCCCAAAATCGTTGAGCAAATCGTCGGCGGTACATCGGAGTGGAAACTATTCTACTTTTGCAAGTATCACCCCTCCGATGAATTAAAGATAATTATCCATGAGCAATTTGCGACCAAGCTTTTCGATAAAAAAGGCAAGGAAACACAAATAGACAACTACACTGTCAGCAGCAATCCCGCCACCAACCAATTAATCGTCAGATGCCCAGATCGCAAGGATACAGAGGCGGTACTTGAAACGCTCAATCAGGTGGACGTCCCTCCGATCCAGGTCAAAGTTGACTGCCTTATCTCCGAGATTTACGCAGATTTCACATTCGACCGGGAAACGACAATCGCAATTGAAAACTTATTCGGCGAAAATGTTACGTTAAAACCGGGCGGAACAGCCTTTGGAGCAGATGTTCAGCAACTTATAGCGGATGATGAATACCTGCCGGCATTTCCGGGAGCTTCACTGAGGGAGCTGATTCGCTCAAGAATGGGGCTTAAGGTTGGATATTCGAGCACAGCTCACGAATTTACAGCCTTAGTCGATTTGCTTGAGTCAAGAGGTTTTCTGAAAATTCTGATGAATCCGACACTCGAAATTGTCAACGGTAAAACAGCCATCGTTCAATCAACTCAACATGTACCACTGCAAAAAATTACCAAGACCATACCCGGCACCGGCTCGACCACCGTCATCTTAACTGAGACAGAATATGTCGACGTCAACGATTCGCTTGAAATCACTCCCCACGTTTTCGCAGACGGTTATATCGGCCTTGAAACCAGTATCGTTCTTGGCGCAAAGAACACTCCTGATGGTGTCAAGCAAGTACCGATTCTTACTAAAAAGCAAATCAACAGCAAAGAAAACCGCATCCGACCCGGCGAGAGCCTTATTATAGGCGGAATAAGAAAAACCGAAAAGTTTGGTGTCGCTCGCGGCGTTCCGATACTAAAGGATATCCCCCTGATTGGCTTTCTTTTCTCCGGCGAAGATACCGAGCAGCGTGCAGTAGAAACGGTTTTCATATTGACTCCGACCATTTCCACCAACGGCAGGCCGAGGGAGGAAATAATGGCCGAAGTCAGAAGAAAACACGCATCGACCCACTCATCGAGCGGCCTCTCCAAAATAATTACAGATCCCTTTAGAACCAACGCTCGCCAACAAGCACAAGAGCAAAAGACAATGGAAGCCGAACAGGCTCGTCTCAAGGCTGAGGCAGAAAAGGCGGATGCCCAAATCGCCGCCAAGCAATCCAACGAGCGAGCTGAAAAAGCCGAACAAGAACTTCAAAGAACAAAAGACGAAACAGAGAAAATCAAGGCCGACGCAAAAAAAATGGCAACCGAAGCCCAAGCCAAGACCAAGGCCGCCGAGCAGGCCAAAGCTGCCGCAGACAAAGCAACAGCCGAGGCCAAAAAAGCCCAGGAGAAAGCCAATCAAGCCACGGCCGAGGCTGACAAGAGCAATTCTGAGAAGCCCGCATCAGTTGAAGCGAGAAAACCACAAGAAGAAGCCGAAACCGAAAACGCCAATACTAAAGTCGAATCTGAAGCTTAACCGTTCTTAGAAAATAAACAGACAAATAAAATATCCGGCTAAATTACACCGTCGTTTTCATATAACGTTCGGTCATGTAATAGTCGGGTGTTTGAACTAAAACGATAACTTTTTTCCTTTCTGGAGGGAAAGTCTATGGACGATTTTGAAAGTAGTAATCTTGGCGATGAAAACTTCGATAATCCGATTCCACTTGACAGCGGCTCCGACAATTTCGATGTCGATGAAACAAGCGTTTCACATGCGCCCCTTGATTTGGGCGGCAGCAGAGCAGTGGAAATCCCCAAGGTTGATACACCAAAACAAGTTACACAAAAACCGACTGAAAAAGGAATCTCCACCGAACGAATCACAGGTGTAAGAACTTTCTTCACGAAGCTGCACCCGGGGGCCATTAATTTTCTTGACGAGCAAATCACCGAATGGCTGAAAAAAAACCCGGATATTACAATAAAACGAACAAATATCTCTATAGGCGAAATCCAGGCCAAGAAGACCGAACCTAATATTTTAATTACGGTCTGGTATTAATAAACTATCTCAGAACCGCCCGTTCTTACAACTACGCTTCGCCCTGGACGAATACTGTAAACCTCGGTCCGGAGGGATTATTCTGCCTTCAAATAAAATTAATGCCTTAAATGACAGAGGTGTCAGGGAAAATCCAACCAAATTCGACAAAAAATCTTCCCATAAAAATTCTTGACATATCCTGCAATTTACATTATTTTTTTACGTTCGCCCGTTTGTGTGGGGCATGAGAGCCTGATTATGTAAGTTTTTGGAGATTTTTGTGGCTAAAGAGCTAACTCGGAAATTAATTAATGCAGGGGTGCATTTTGGACACGCTGTGAGCCGATGGAACCCCAAAATGGCTCCATACATTTTCGCAAAGCGCGGTAATATTCACATCATCAATGTAAGAAAAACCCTGGAAGGACTACTGGTTGCCATGCAGCTTCTTGCTGAGGTTGTCTCTTCCGTCAATGATGTTGTCTTTGTGGGCACAAAACGCCAAGCTCAGAAGTCTGTTGAGATTATTGCAGATAAGTGTGGTATGCACTATATCTCACAACGCTGGCTTGGCGGTATGCTTACGAATTTCAGAACGATACGATCCCGACTCCAAAGATTAGAGCAGTTGGAAGCTATGGCCGAAGATGGAACTCTGGAAAATGAGAGCAAAAAACAGGCATCAAGGCTTAAACGCGAGATGCGAAAGATAAAATCTAACCTTCAGGGAGTTCGGAATATGTCTCGTTTACCCGGTGCCGTTGTGGTAGTTGATGCAAAAAAAGAATATCTTGCCCTGATGGAGGCCAAAAAGCTTGGGATCGCGACTATTGGACTTCTTGATACCGATTCGGATCCTGACATAGTGGATGTGGCCATTCCTGCCAACGATGATTCCATCAGAGCCGTTGACTTGATCCTTAACGAGTTAGCTGACGCAGTAGCAATTGGTAAAACTATGTTGCCTGCTCGTCAGGAACCGGCACATCGGCCCAGACGGGTTCGCTCAAAAAGGCCTGCATTGGCACGTGCCGGCGAAAAAAAATCAGAAACTGCGGCCGTAGAAGAGAAAAGCACGATACAGATCTCGGACCCGGTTTCACAAAGCAATCCGGCGGAGCAACAGGATAAAAAATAAACAGGCAAAAAAAGAGCAAACGAGGCTTGTGTTGATTCGCCTATCGTAATTTAGCCGGTGGTCCTGCCACCGGTTGGTCATATATCAGGTTCCAAGTAGGGAAATTTCCTTTAATGAAATTATTAATACAAGAACAGGAGTTTTAAGATGGTGGAAATTTCAGCAGCGATGGTCATGAAACTGCGAAAGATATCCGGACAGGGGATGATGGACTGTAAAAAAGCACTTCAGGAAGCCAACGGAGATGCAAACGAGGCTATGGATATACTTAGAAAAAAAGGTCTTGCGACTTTAGCCAAACGTGCCGAGCGGGAAACATCCCAGGGCCTGGTTGTATCCAAAAGTAGCGCCGACGGCAAAACTGCAACGATGGCTACACTATGCTGTGAAACAGATTTTGTAGCTAAGAGCGATGACTTTGTGGTTGCTGCGCAATCCCTGGCTGAGTTCGCCCTTGCCTGCCCGGCTGACAAGGGTGCAGAGAATGTCCTCGAGACAACTATTGACGGAAAGAAATTTAACGACCTTCTAACCGAAACAGTCAGTAAGACCGGCGAAAAAACACAGGTCGGAGACTACGCTAAATACAAGCTCGAAGGCCCCGGCCTGATAAGCACCTATATTCACTTCAATGAAAAAGTCGGCACAATGGTTCAGATCGATACCTCCGATGAAACAACCGCCGAAGCGGATGCATTGAAGCGCACAGCCAGTGACATAGCGATGCATATCACCGCAACCAAGCCTTTGGCTTTGAATAAAGACCAGATAGATGCTGAGACGATTGAGCGTGAGAAGGCCATTTTTGCCGAGCAGGTTAAAAACAAACCTGAGAACATAATAGAAAAAATCGTCCAGGGTAAAATTCAGAAATTCTTTGCTGAGAATTGCCTCTTGCAGCAGCCATTCGTAAAAGATGACAGTAAAACCGTCGAGCAAGTCCTCGCAGAAACTGCCAAGCAGGCGGGCGGCGAGGCAAAAATAAAAAGATTCGTCCGATTTGAAGTCGGATAAAAGGCGTACTCGGTAAATAATGAAACAAGATTTGAGATACACCTGGATTCCTGTGTAGCGGGATCCCTTGACAAGATAAAAACAAATGGCAAAGAGCAAGTATAATCGCGTCCTGTTGAAACTATCAGGCGAGAGTTTTTGCAAGCCCGGGCAGTTCGGAATTGACGGTCCTGCCCTTGCTTCGATTGCCGAGAGAATAGCGGAGATCTGCAAACTCGGGCCGCAGGTTGCAGTCGTGGTCGGAGCCGGCAATTTCCTGCGGGGAAAAAATTTCTCACAAGTCAGCCAAATACCCAGAAATACAGCCGATTATATGGGAATGCTGGCCACCATTATCAATTCCTGTGCTCTGCAGGAGACACTTGAGAAAATCGGCCAGGAAACGAGGGTCCTCAGCGCGATAGAGGTTCCGGCAATGTGTGAGGGTTTTATCCGCAGAAGAGCGATTCGGCACCTTGAACGCGGAAGGGTTGCAATATTAGCCGGGGGAACAGGAAATCCGTTTTTTACTACCGACACATGTGCGGCCTTAAGGGCCTCAGAACTCGATGTGGATTTACTCATAAAAGCAACAAAGGTTGAAGGAGTTTACAGCGACGATCCCAAGAAGAATCCGGATGCCAAGCTTTTCAAAGAATTATCTTATGACCAGGTGCTAACGAAAAAACTTGGAATAATGGATCATTCAGCGATAAGCCTTTGCCGGGACAATAATATTCCGATTATTGTTTTGAATATTTTCGAAAAGGGCAATATGACCAAGGCTCTTTGCGGCCGGCAAGTCGGTACGAAAATAGTTGCCAAGTGAGGTTGAATATGCCTACAAAAGAAATTATCTCCGAGACCGAATCCAAGATGAAAAAGGCTCTCGAAATTCTGCATAATGAGCTAAAAACAGTTCGCAGCGGCAGAGCTTCCACCGGGCTTGTTGAAAATATAAAGGCCGATTTCTACGGGACACCAACACCGTTAAAACAGATGGCAACACTGGCAACACCCCAGGCTGATATGATTGTGATAAAACCCTTCGATCCCGGCTCAGTTAGAGAAATAGAAAAGGCAATCAAAAACAGCGACTTGAGTATCGCCCCGATTATTGACGGCAAAATAATCAGACTCAATATCCCGGCTCTCAGCGAGGAAAGAAGAAGACAGCTCGTCCAGCAGGCCAAACAAACCGGCGAACAAACAAAGGTCGGTATTCGGAACATCCGAAGAGATGCAATCAAGCATCTTGAAAAACAGCAGAAAGACAAACTTATCACCGAGGACGACCTCGAAAAAGGTAAGAAGCAAGTCGATGATATCACCAAGGAATGTTCAGACAAAGTTGACGAAGTAGTTAAACATAAATCAGACGAGATAATGCTCGATTGAATTATATTCAACGTTCAAAAGTAAAAGTGCTCACGGTACGATAAAAGCACTATATATTCCTGCTCACAAATTCTTTCTTTGGGGGCCATTGTGATGGAAGCGGAAAAAAAAACACAAGCCAAACGGCGAAAAAAAACCGGCGTCAGGATACTCCAAATCATTTTGGCACTGGTTGTCATCCTGATTTTATTTGTTGTTCTGGCAGTACCGGCATTGATCTCATCGGAAAAAGGCAGGCAGATAATCCTCTCGAAAATCAACCAATCGGTCGACGGCCGGGCCGATTTCGCCGATCTGTCGATGGGCTGGTTCAAAGGAATCAGGATTGCGGACCTGAGCTTCGATGACAATGCAGGCCAAATTTCCGTCAAGGTAAAACACATTGCCACAGAGCCTCACTACGGCTCAATTTTGATAGGTAATCTCTCCTTCGGCCAGACCACTATCGACGAGCCAAGGGTCCAGATAAATCTCAAAGACAGACCACCGGCAGAGGCAGTCACTACAACCGAATCCCAAAAAGTTCCAAAGGAAACCACCGGAATTGCACTTGTCACTGATGTCGTGGTCAACGACGGTAACGTGAAAGTCACCGATACAAACGATAAAACCGTCGAGCTGGCGCAGATAAACTC
Organism: uncultured Pirellulales bacterium; assembly: GCA_964569935.1. Classification (GTDB taxonomy): domain Bacteria; phylum Planctomycetota; class Phycisphaerae; order Sedimentisphaerales; family Anaerobacaceae; genus JAFGPS01. Next base: position 11,241 of record CAZMWN010000023.1, on the reverse strand, counting down.
CAACATCAATTTAAAAGCACCGGGAAAACAGTCGAGCTTCGATTTGAACATGATTGTGGCGGCCAACGACAAGCAATCGAAAGTTCAAACGGACGGCCGAATCACTCCGGTCAAGACAAAGGCAAAATCCGGCTGGACCCTGGAAGGCGCCGATTGCGACCTGACGGTTCAGGTCAACGACCTGGATATTGAATCGCTGGAATCATTTTTCGCCCTGGCCGGTGTCGATATTCAGGCCAAGGGCAACATTTCGATAGACCTGCAAAGTCAGCTAAAGAACGGCCAACTCGAAAATCTCACCGGGACTGTAAAGGGGACTAACCTCGATATCACCACCGCCGGTCTGAAAGGAGACCGCTTAAAAACTACCGTTCTCGATGCTGATATCAAATCGACTCGCAAAGATAAAATGATAAACATCGAAAATCTGAATTTCAAAACCGACTGGACAGAAATCTCGGCCACCGGAAGTTTGCCGACAACGTTAAAATCCCTGGATAGCTTCCTCAGCGGCGAATCCGATTACGATTTAAACGGCACTTTCACCTGCAACCTCGCTTCACTTGTCTCGCAAATGCCCGCCACCGTCGGGCTAAAGGAAGGAACGACAATATCATCCGGCTTGATTAAAGGTGACATACAAACTATCGGTACTGCCGGTAAAAAGCAAATACAGGCCCAGGCGGAATTAGCCGGATTAAAAGGCATGGTCGAAGGAAAACAAATTGCCCTTTCCCAGCCGGTTAGAGCACATGCACAAATTTCGCCCGAAAAGACCGGAATAAACATAGACAAGTTACAGGTGACTGCGCCGTTCGCCAATATAGATTGTTCCGGCAATACGGAATCGCTGAAATACAGTGCAAAGGCCAATCTGGCACAACTACAGTCCGAGTTGGGACAATTTGTCAACATAGGCCCATACCAGATGGCTGGCGGACTTGCAAGCCAGGGGACAGTTTCGGTCACCGAAAAACAAATCACCGCGACCGGCTCGGCGGCCATCGAGAACCTGCACGTCAGTTCACAGGAAAAAGGCAGTATCTCCGAGCCAAAGGCCGATGTAGCTTTTGCTTTAAATTTAGACAGGGAAAATAATCTTCTTTCAGTTAACTCCGTTCAGGCGGCAACCGGCTTTGGCCGTCTAAGTGTAAAAGATGCCGTTGTACCTTTGAAGAAAGATCCAACAAAATCACTGAAGGCGACCATCCTGGCAAACAACCTCGACCTGGGGAAATTGAAGCCCTATGCCGTTATGTTCACCTCATTGCCTCAGGAAACGCTGTTAGCAGGTATCGCAGAATCCGAAATGAAAGTTGCATATCAAAATGACGCTCTCCACATAGTAACTGAAAAAACAAATATCAAAAACTTCGAGTTCGCTTCTCCCGGAAAGAAGCCTTTCAAGCAACCGAATACCTCAGTAGCCGCCGACTTAAAGTATAATCCGATTGATGGGTCTTATTCAGGAAAACTTAACCTTTTGTCCGACCAGATTAAATTGCTCATAAATATATCTAATCAGAACAAGAAAAATCAAAAATCGGAACTCAAGGGCAATGCAGAGCTGGAATATGACTGGTCGGCTATCAATACCATCGCCGGAGAGTACCTGCCTGAGGATCTGATGCTTGAAGGGAAAAGAAAAGACACGATAACTTTCACCAGCGAATATCCCACCGACCAGAAGGACCAGCTCCTGCCGAATCTAAGCGCTAAGGCAGACGTGGGTTTCGAGAAGGCCGGCTATATGGGTCTAAATTTCGGGCCGACGGATGTTAACATCGTAGTCCAGAACGGGCTGCTTAAAATCGTACCGTTCACAACAATCGTTAACGAAGGACAGTTCAACTTCGGCGCCCAGGCGGACTTCAAACAGAAACCGGCACTTTTCAAGACGGCCGAACCAATGCAGATAATAAAAGACATTAAAATCAACGACCAGACAACCGGAAAACTGCTCAAATATCTTAATCCTATCTTCGCCAACGCCGCCAACGTCAACGGCATAGCAAATCTCAACTGCGAAAAGCTCAGCATACCGATTAGTGCCGCAGCGAAAAACAATGCCGAAATCATCGGCACTGTTTCGATAAGCCAGCTTAACTTACAAACCTCCGATTTTCTCGGGCAGATCCTTTCAATAGTCGGCGGTGGCGTTCGGGGAACGATTATAACAATTCATCCCACCAGATTTGTTTTGCGAGACGGCTTCCTCAGGTATGACAATATGCAAATGGACGTCGGCGATAATCCCGTCAATTTCAAAGGCACCATCGGACTGGATAAAAGCCTGGACATGTCCGTGACGTTACCTTATACGACCGAAGGCAGAACGATAAGGGTCGGCGGTGAAAACGCCAGAAGAATTACACTGCCGATAACCGGCACCGTCGATAATCCGAAGCTCGATGTGGGAAAACTGTTAGAAAATCAGCTCAAACAGGAATTAGAGGAGCAGTTGCGACGGGGCCTGGAAGATATTTTCAACAAATAAGAATTTTACAAAAAATAATATTGTCGATTCCCACCCTATTTGAAATGAAAACGAGGAGTTTAATGATGCTATCGATTCTGTTCACCTTTTTATTGAATTTCAACTGCACTTTTTTAGCGGGTTCCCCCGGTCAGGCAATTCCTTTCGAACAATGGACCGGACAGGTCGGCGCCAAGACAATGCCGGATAATAATAAAGTTTATAACGCAGCCGATTACGGCGCCGTCAACGACGGCAAAACACTCAATACAAAGGCGATACAGGCTGCCATCGATGCCTGTGCCGCCGAAGGCGGCGGGATTGTGACATTCAATCCCGGTCAGTATCTTACCGGTTCGATTTTTATAAAAGAAGGTGTCAATCTCCGAATCGATAAAGGCGTGACAATTCTGGGCAGCCAGGACATATCGGATTATCCGGAGATCGATACTCGCGCTGCCGGGATAGAGCTCAAATGGCCGGCGGCACTGATTAACGTTATCGACCAGAATAATGTCGCTATTACCGGAGACGGTCTTATCAACGCACGGGGAAAACCATTCTGGGACAAATACTGGACAATGCGAAGACAGGAATACGAGCCGAAGGGACTTCGCTGGATTGTGGATTACGACTGCAAGCGGCCCCGCACAGTTTTAATCCAAAATTGCACTAATGTCACCGTACAGGGAATTACTCTACAACAGGCCGGCTTCTGGACCGTACATATTCTTTACTCAAAATACGTCACCGTCGACGGTGTTGTAATACGCAATAATGTCGGCGGAAGCGGGCCAAGTACCGACGGGATCGATATCGACTCTTCAAGTTTTATTCTTGTCGAGAATTGCGATATCGACTGTAACGACGATAATTTCTGCCTGAAAGCCGGCCGGGACTGGGACGGCCTTAGAGTGAACCGCCCTACCGAATACGTTGTAATCCGAAACTGCATCTCGCGCAAGGGCGGCGGTCTTGTCACATTCGGCAGCGAAACTTCCGGCAGCATCAGGCATTTACTGGCCCAAAATCTCAAGGCCCGGGGAACCGGTGTCGGCCTGCGATTCAAATCGGCCAGAACAAGAGGCGGGACCGTCGAAGATGTCTATCTTCAGGATATCGAAATGGACGGCGTCGGCACGGTCATCGAGGTCTCGATGAACTGGAATCCGAGCTACAGCTATTCGTCCCTGCCGGATGGCTACGATGCCGAAAGCATTCCACAGCACTGGAAAACCATGCTAATGCAGGTGGAACCTCCCGAGCGTGGTATTCCCAAATTCAGGGACGTGCATATATCCCGCGTCAAAGCCGCCGGTGCCAAAAGGGCAATATCTGCTTCCGGGACAAAAGAATCCATTGTGAAAAATTTCTATCTCGATGACATCGAAATTGAGGCCGACTCCGCCGGACGAATCTCCTACGCCCAGGGATGGGAATTCAAGAACGTCGCCATCAAAACCAAAGATAAAAGTGAATTAGATATCAAAAACTCCAGTGACATTAACCTATAACAGGAGCAAATAACCGAAAGGAAAAGCATGAATAGAAAACAAGGTCGCAGGACATTCATAAAACAAGCCGCTGCAATCGGCACCGGACTCGTACTTGCCGGCGGCAGCGTTTCGGCGAGTGCTGGCCAGGGCGAATCCGACATTTTCGAGGCAATCAAGAAGCGTCGTTCGGTCCGCAAGTTCAAGCCAACGCCGGTGCCGGATGAGCATATCACAAAAATTCTGGAAGCCGGACGTTACGCCCCCACGCCCCGTAACCGACAGGACTGGAAGTTTATCGTAGTCAAAGACAAAGCCAAGATAGACGAACTCAAGGACCAATGCATCAAGATGGCCGGAGACGACTCGAAGCAGTACTACACAGATTACTTGTCCGCTCCGGTGTACATCGTAATCCTTGCCGGGGCAAAGACGAAAAGCCCCGAAAACGAACTGCTTTCCGGTGCCGTGGCCGCCGGAAACATCTTCCTCGCTGCACGCGCGCTGGGATACGGCAGCGTCTTCTGCAGAAACTCCATACCGGAACAAATCGCACGCAAGGTCTTCAAAATATCCGACGATTATCAATGGGTTTGCATTACGCCGATAGGTGTACCGGACCAATGGCCCAAGACACCGCCGAAGAAAAAACTTGAAGAATTCATCGTGGAAAACCAGTTCACATAGAACGATAAAAGGAATAGGTATTTAGAACAAAGGGCCAAGTCATTCGACCTGGCCCTTCAACTGCATCATTATCTAACGATATCTATCCCTTCTCTATTTGCTTGGCGGCAGCATTTGTAACATGGGTTGACCGGGCGTATAGTCTTCCGGTATAACCGGCTCAAAATCAGCTTCATCGACTGGGACATCCCACTCGAAGTTAGTCAATGCTATCTGCACAAACCCTGTTTTATCATCGCCTTTGTTAACTTCCATTCGCACGGGCAGCTTCCTCTCGACATCCACCCATACCCTGATTATGGCCTGACCTAACGCGCCTCCCGCATAACTCGGATCGGTAGTCTCGAAGCCTTCGCATTCGACGCCGTCAACCGTAGATCGGCCCAGACTCGTATGTTCGCATTTGAGGATTTCTTCAAGCATCTCGCGCGGATTCATTCCCTGCTGGCTCGCTTCGGCGGTTTCTTCATCGTATTCCACTTGCGAGTATTTCTTCTCATTCGGCATAAGCGTCGTGATAGTTCCTTTACGGGGCAGTGTGTATATTACCTGAACCGTGCTCTCTCCGGTAAGTGGATGGGTTATTTCAACATTCATTTTCGAGCCATAAGTTTGCGACATCAACATTGTAGATTGTGATACCGGTATTTCTCCAATACCCTGGTTCTTAAAAGTCGCACTCATTTTGCACCTGTACGCCATGACCCGCTCAATTTTCTCGAGCACTTCCGCCAGGGCGTTCCCAGATGTACCAGTAAACATGAACACGCCAGTAATGCACGCGATAGTGACAACTGCGGCAATCGCTAATTTTGTAATCGGATTTTTCATAATTATACTCCTTACATCAAGCCGGTATGATACCGGCTCTGTCTTTATCGATTGGTTATGAGCACACAGAACCTTTTCAAAGATTGCTTCGTGCCTTTCGAGATTTGTGCTCAGTGTCGATTTTTGAAAATATCGTTTTATTTCGCCTGCGGATGTCATTTTATAGTTCTCCATTTAATAAGGACCGCAGTTTATCGATTCCGTACCGATACCGGGCCTGCACGGTGCTAATGGATGTCCCTTGCAACTCTGCGATTTTTCGCAGTGTCATATCGGCTTCCATTCTTAAAGCAACGACTTCTCTTTGTTCGTACGGCAAGCTTGCCATAGCGTCACTGAGATTCTCTAACTGCTCACTCATCACAGCCCATTGGTCGGGCATCTTCTGTCCGGAAGACAACAGGTCAGCCCCATCGAGACTAAGTGTCCTGTGGCGTTGCCGGTCACGCCTGAGATTTCGGACGCCGTTAATGGTGCTTGTGACAAGATAGTTTCTCAGACTACCGGACAAAGTTAAACGGCCAACACGTTCGGCGAATTTTATAAAGACATCCTGTACAATGTCTTCGGCTGCATCCACCCGGCCGGTAAGCACCACAGCGATTTTCAGCAAATCACCATGATACTTATCATAGATCCGCCGCAGGGCTTCGCGATTTCCCCGCTTCAATTTCCAGATAAGCAACTTATCTTCCATTACCTTATTACACACCAAAGAGATGTGTTTTTATATATGGTTTTTAAATTTTTTTACCTCCTAATGTGATATGAGCATAAATCTCTATAGCGTAAACAAAAAAGGCCGAACCCTTCGGCTCGGCCATTTTTTTAATTGACGAAAATCTGAATCGCTATTGAGGCAAGGTGCTCTCAAGCTCAGCCAATACCTCAACATCGACAGTCTCGGCCTGCAGGTCACCGAAGATGACACGATATTCATTATCCGAGACCTTCCAACGCATTAATACCTTATCTACATCCTCCGGGGTAACGGTTTCTCCATAATACGCCGGATCATTTTTATTCTGGACGAGCTGCATATAGAATGCTACCAATCCGGTTATAGGCATTATTTTTTCCGTAAGCTCTCTGGTCCTCTCCTGCTCACTAATATCCTGATTCTCCTGTTGCTGTCGCTCTTCAACCAGTTTGCGGCCCATAACTTCGCTGGTCTTTGAGATTATGTTCATAAGATCAAGCTCCTCAGGGTATGCGCCGGTCATTTCGGCAAACAGTTCCAGTCCACGGACGGCGGTCTGTTCATCGAAAGCAGGCATCTTGATAGGCCCGCCTGCAAGAGTTGTGTAATCTTCCGGTATGACAGGCTCGAATTCGGTCGCATCAACGGTGACATCCCACTGGAAATCGTGCATTACGGCGTGCATCTGAATCTCGTTCATCTGCATATCCATCTCCGACCGTACAGGCAGTTGAGTCACGACATCGACCCATATTTTGACGTCAACCTGACCCATCATACCTCCAAGGTAGTTGGGGTCGGAGGTTTGGAATCCTTCGACCTCAATACCGTCAATTGCCGAGATGCCAAGACTCTCATATTCGCACTCCAGAATTCGTTTTATCATTAAACGTGGGTCATTGTTTTGTTGCTGCGTCTGCTCAACCATCTTATCATCGAGATCCATCTGCATATATGTCTTCTGACTGGGCATTAGCATAATCACAGCCTTCTTCTGAGGCAGCATGTACATCTCCTGTTGGATATTCTCTCCCCCGACTGGTGAGGACATTTCGGTTATCATTTTCATGCCATAGTCGTGTGACACGAGTATGGTTGTATGCATTTCCTGGTCAATCGGCTGGTCGGCAACTACCTGACCCGACATGCTCATACTCATCTGATACATGTAAACGCTAATCTGCTCGATTCGGTTCAGCACATCCGCCAGAGCAATACCCGACCCCGTGCCTGTCCACATGAAAAGGCCCGTCACACATGCGATAGTTACAACCGCCGCAACAGCAATTTTTGCTAATGGATTTTTCATAAATATTCTCCATATATTATCCGGCATAACCGGAACTTTTTTAGTTATTTTTTGCCGAGCCCCGAGCACATCTTCGAGCACCTTCTCATCGGCATCCGGATTGACACTCAACTCGGCGTCTTTGAATGCTCTTTTTATTTCATCTGCGGAACTCATAATTTCACCTCACTATCAAGCAATGACCGCAGCTTTGCGATGGCATATCGATATCGACCTTTGACTGTGTTAACGGATGCTCCCTGCAGCTTCGCTATCATGCGAAACGGCAAATCCAGTTCCATATGAAGACTAATCACTTCCCGCTGCTCGTATGGTAATTCCTGTAGCGCCCGGCTCAGAAAACCGAGCCTCTCACTGAGAACCGCCCATTGCAAAGGGCCGCGTTCGGACGACGTGATTAAATCCGCACCTTCAAGACCGGTCTCACCATGCCGATTATCATCACGCCTGTGATTCCGAATCCTGTTTATCACGCTCGTTACCAGATAATTTTTAAGACTACCGGTTAAACTTATCCGCTCGGCCGACTGAGCGAACTTGACAAAGACGTCATGAACGACATCCTCAGCGGTATTGACATCGCCGGTGAGCGCCACAGCTAACTTGAGCATCCCGATTTTGTACTTGTCATAGATCTGCCGTAAGGCTCCGTTACGGCCTTGTTTAAAACTGAAAATAAGCAGCTTATCTTCTATCATTGTGCACAATTCTGTGAAAAATGATCATTCTTCATTCTATTACACCCCGAAGTAGCGCGTTTGGGTATAAAAAAATTAGGTTTGCTCAGGCTTATTTTTTCATCTGATCCTCCGGCCCTTCGATTATCACATGAATTTACAGATTCAGGTCTTCTATTTTAGAATTAAAACGCCTGATTTTTTTAAATCATGGTTGAGCAGGAGATGGTTTGTCCGATCGTTTGAACTGTAGAAATTCATATTGACTACGCATGGTCTTTATTGCCTTTAGGTTCTTGTCAGGATTATCCAGAAGGTCGGCCAGCTTATTCAAAATCTCCACCTGCTCTTTATCAATCTTAGCGACATTCATATTCTCATCTTTACAGACCGGCGGACGTTCCCAATATAAAAGCTCCTGACCCAGAACGGATTCCATATCGTGACAGAGCATATCAAGTATATGGAAAGAGCCCCATTTATTTGCAACGCCGTACTTTTCTAGATCGACCTCGCCCCTTTGCAGCCTGTGCCAGGCGGCAGAAGCAAACTCAAATTGCTCGCGAGGAAAATCCACCATATCCGGCAAAGTAGGATCGACCAGCAACCAGCGTTTCTTTTCCGAACCCCACACTTCACAAATCACGTGACAAATCTTCACGTCCTTGCCGATGTACAGTGCAAATCCATAGCGTACTCTCACCGGCACACCGGAATTCTTTAGGATAGAAGCCAGCAGGATGGCGTGATAGCGGCATGTCACTATGAGTCGGTCCTTCGGCTGCCTTGTGAAGACCAGGCCATTAGGGTCATATTCCAATAATCCCTTAAGCAGTGCCCTGACCGTAGAGTATATGGGGTCACCATATTTTTGCCGCTCAGGTGGTATAACTTTTCTAAAAGGCTCTGCCTCGAACGGATGAATGAACTGACACTTTATCAATCGGCAAAGTTCGTCGAGTGACTCCGGAAGCGATTTGTAAAGGTAAACATATTCACATGGATCTGTATAGACGCTAAATTGACAATACACATCCGTCACAGTATTGGCATCTATTGGTGAATCATTGCCGGTCGATGACCAAGCCTGTCCCGTTAACGTCACTATCGAAAAGGCAATAAGAACACGACTATAGGTTCGCATACATATCTCCTTTCTCAGATCAATGCCCCGGATTAATCAACGGCACTATATACTGCTTTATGCAAAGAGCTTTTCTTTCTTTATCTCGTTCAGGGAATCTCAGTTGTATCGGTACAACATGATGCGCTGGATTCCGAAGCCGCCGGCAGGGATTCTAAGATGCCTGCCTTGATGGCTTTGGTCGCCGTTCATCCATCGTCCCGGCTGCCAGCGACCGTCTATATATTCGCCTTCCTGGATACCGGCAATTCCTGCAATCTGCTCATCCGGCGCGCTAGGTTCAAAAGTCACGATAATACCGGTTCCGGCAATTACGTACTCATCAGGCCCGGTCGAAACGATAACACCTCCGGCCCGGGGCCATTTTCCCGATTCACCCGCCCCGGCCGACCAGCCCCACGTATAATCATGAGAGACGGTCAGCACATACTTACCGAGCTCTACTTGCTGTTTCTGATTATCCTTATCCAATAACACACCGGCTATTGTTTCTTTGCTCTGATTATCCAGAATCAACGGTGACAATTGTGAAAGTACATCATAAGCTCTCGCAATAGGCGCATTATTAGGATCGGCGATTGATTCTATTGAGAAGGGACAAAAGCCCATAGCGTCGTGCTGACCGAAGGCGTAAAAAGCATTGGCCGCACTTTCGGCGCCCCGACCGGCTTCCGGTATGAACAGAGGATTGCCGGAGCGATGGTACTTGATGCACCACTCAGCGAAGTTCGGGAAATAAATATCCGGCGAAAAGAAATCTATCAGCGGCCCACCGGCTCGCCAGATGTCCATAATGTGGGGAAGCGGACCGGCGCTGGGATATTGGCCGGGCTGATAGTTCGGACGAATCAATGCCGCGTTGACATACATCGGCAGGGAATACTCGGCTTTGCCGGCTTCCACGATATTGTTAACGTAGCGAGCATAGTGCCATGCCATAAATATTTCATCCGTGCCCGGACCCTGTCCGAAAACCTCCTCCCATGTCCCGGAACTCTTACTGCTTGCGCCTTCCCAGACTGTGCGAAACTCCGGTATCAATGAATCTTTGTGCGCGACAAGATAATCCATCAGCTCCTCCGGCACCGGCTTTTTGAATAATTCATTCGCAATGTCACTATGGTCACGCGCTTCCGGTATCATACCTATCTCATTTTCCACCTGCATCATAATAACCGTGTGCTCTCGACCATCAACCTGGCGAATATGTTTCATAAGGGCGGCAAAAGCCCGGGTATCGGCGCCCTGGTTCTGGTCGCTAAAAACCGAGAGAATTTCCATGCCTCTGCCCTGCCTGTCACGGGCGCGTGGGAACCGTTTCTGGTTTGCCTTAACCCAAACAGGAGCATAGCAGGACATGCTGTTCTTCCAGCTTGCAAACCATAACAAAACCAGTCGCAAATTATATCGCCGGGCATCTTGGATAAGCCCGTCCACAAGCGCGAAATCGAATGTCCCTTGCTCAGGCTCTATCAAATCCCAGTACACAGGTGCGAGCACGGTATTGAGGTTCAGTTTCACAAGACGGGGCCAAATCGGCTCCATATACTCAAGACTGGAGGAGCTTGAGTTGCCTAATTCTCCTCCCAGAATCAAAAACGGCTTGCCATCCACGATAAGTTGTGTGGCAGTTCCCTGTCTTTTAAGATGTGGTATAGGATTTTTCTGTTTAGCATTCTCGGAAGGAACAGCGCATGCTGCCGCCAGAAGAACTAACATGCACACGACAAGTGCGTTTGACTTGAATGAATTTTCAGTTGACATAGAGTTGACTTCCTTTCTTATAGATACTCTGTCTTTGAAGGGCTTCAGTATTTGAAAGATGATACAATATTGAATTGTTAATACAACATTTAATGTTTATACTTTCGGCATGCTGAAGAAGATATTAGGTTTTTATACAAAATATTTCGCAATCTGGGTG
>CAZMWN010000022.1:0-21012 GCA_964569935.1 uncultured Pirellulales bacterium | reverse complement strand
TCGTCGTAATTTTCACTAAACTGGATAACCGCACCCTTTTCGAGATGCAGATTCAAATTGCTCTTTAGTTCGATCGCCCCTGTCAGCCATACACCGGCAGGCACAACCACACGCCCGCCGCCGGCCTTTACGCAGGCTTCAATCGCCTCAGCAAAGGCCTTCGTATTTTTGGTATGACCATCGCCTATGGCTCCGTAATCCGTGATACTGAACGTCCGGTCGGCAAACTGAGGCTCCGTAATCTCCGGCATCTCAAACGGCAAATCGCCCAAGACCGCGGCTTCTCCCCTTCCAGCCCCACCCGCGACACAATTCGCCGTCAATAAAAAGTAAAAGGCAAAAAAGACAAGTAATAATCGCATTTTATCTGTACCGGTCTTTTGCCGCTTTCTTTTATACATCCTTTATCTCCTTCAATATGCAGGGCAGATTTACCTGACTATGTTGTTCATAATTGACCATTAAAATCGCATTTTTCTTTTTCTGCAAGGGTAGATTCCGTATCGGCAATCGAATTGCTCGTCCGGAGCTTATAGGCCGGGGATGAGGTCATCCGAATCGAACGAGTCGTCGGAGACGTATTCATCGATTTCTACTTCGTGGATACCCCAGTATTCCAGGGCGTTTTTGAGTCGCGTCTCCATCATTGAACCAGTCTTTTTTCGGAGGAACCATACAAAGATAAAGAAAGGCCAGAAGATGGGAATAATCGCAAACGGGATCAGAAGCCAGCCAAAGCCTTTCAGGATGGATTTGCCGACCCTGGCCTGATAGGCTGCGTCACGCAGGTAAATAAGACGCCGGCGCCTTTGTTCACTCTGCGTCAATTGTGAAATAGATGCGTCAAATTCGGAAAGCTGTTTTATTTCCAGAGGATTTCGATGATGATCATTAAAATGATGAGTATGCTCCATCTATTAACTCCTGTTTAAATCTTAAGCCGCTCTAAAGATATATACGCACGAAATGATTAAATTTCAAATAAGAAAACGATTCACGATTCATTATTAACAAGTTGCATAGAATCTTCAAAATGCTTTAGCAGATAATCTTTATCCGGGCCGCCTAAATGTTCCCAAGGCAGGATTTCATCTGGGGTGAACTGTTTTTGTGCAAGCTCATCCACATCGAGATCGAATTTTTCAAACGCTCCCCGCCAAATCTCGAAGTTTAAACATTCGTCCCACAAATCGAATTTCGCCCCGGCCCGCCAAGCTGTTTCAATAACGTCACTCAAACGCCTGTCACCTCGTCCGATGGCCGATTCCAGGATACTGCGATTAATATCATGAAATCTGAAATGCAGGAACTTCGCCCGAAGATTTCGTTTCTCATCGAGAATGATTTGCTTTGCCTGCTCGAAATAAACTCTCGGTTTCTGGCCAATAAAGCCGAACGGCGTATGCGACTTGGGAACAAACCAACTTATCGCAACATTAATTTGGCCGGTTTTATTATCGATTCTCTTTCGCAGTTTTGCCAATTCAAACGATAACTGCACAATTCGCCTGACGTCGTCTAATGTCTCGCCGGGCAGGCCGACCATAAAATACAGCTTGAATTTTTGCCAGCCGGCCCGGTACGCCGCTTCGGCCGCAGCGAACAAATCTTCATCTTTCAAGGGCTTATTGATAATCCGCCGTAATTGCTCACTCGCCGCCTCGACGGCAATAGTCAGGCCGCTCTTACGCACTGATTTCACTAATTCCGGCAACAGTTTCAACTGCCTGTCCACACGCAGGCTCGGCAGAGAAATGCCCACGTGCTTGTCGTGAAAATATTCGTGCAGACCCACGACTAATTCTTCGAGATTCGGATAATCGGCACTCGATAGGCTCAGCAAACTGACCGTATCGAATCCGGTTGCATGATAGCAGGCCTTTGCGATTTCGATGATCTTTTCAACACTGCGATATCGAATGGGTCTTCGGCAATAACTTGCCTGGCAGAATCGGCACCGGCCGGGACAGCCTCGCATAATCTCAACGCTTACCCGCTCGTGCACCGCCTCCACAAACGGCACAATCGGAGCCAGCGGCACGGGAGCATTTTCAAAATCTTCGACAACGGCATTTAGCCGTCTCCATCCTGTCCCTCGTTCGGTATGAAGGGAGGGGACATAGGCCCAGTCGAATTTCTCAGCTATATCGGCAAGGATTTCTTTTTTTTTGGCACCGACTTTTTTACCGGCTTTAACCATGTTCGCAAGCTCAACCACAGCTTCCTCGCCTTCACCCAATACGAACAAATCGAAAAATTCCGCCACCGGCTCGCAGCAATTTGCCATCCCACCCCCGCCGATAATCAGCGGATCATTTTCACTCCTGTCACAGCTTCGGATTTTTATGCCGCCCAAATCAAGCATATTAAGCACGTTGGTATAGCAAAGCTCGTTTGTCAAACCAAAGCCGACAATGTCGAAGCTGCTCAGTGACGCCCTTGATTCCAGACTAAACAAAGAGATTTTTTTTTCTCGCAGTCCTTGGGACTTCTTACGGAGGACTTTTTCTGCATCAATCCACGGTGCAAAAACGCGCTCGGCGGCAATTCCATCAAGTTTATTCAGACAATCGTAAAGAATTGCAAGGCCGGTATGGGACATTGCCACTTCATAAATATCAGGAAAGCACAACGCAACTGTCAGGTCACACTGCGACAAGTCTTTTTTAATCTGGTTGATTTCACCTCCGATATATCTACCCGGTCTGCGAACAAATGGCAGAAACTCCTGTTCCACCCTTTCAGACAATATTGTTACCTTTCTTTTGCACATACACACATTATAAATTGATTATTCAAGATTTTCGATTTATTATTAGTTTCTTCATTTATCATTAGATATAGAAAAGAGGTCGTATGAGCAAAAAGTATACAAATACAACCATAAAATCCATTGTTCGTCATATCCTGGAATTTCACCTTTTTACTGCTATAGCAGTTCTTGCTTTAGTAATTGTCGGTTTAACAATCCCCTTTTTATCAAGGTTCGTGCGACCTTTTGAGCTTGAAAGCGGCTATCGGCTGGTCATGGGGACATTTGCCCGCGTCGTAGTTGTTGCAAAAGATACCGACACCGCCCGAAGATGTATCGAGAATGCTTTCACCGAAATTGACAGAGTTGACGAATTAATGAGCGATTATAAAAGCGACTCGGAAATAAGCCTTGTCAATACAAATGCAGCCGAAAAAGCTGTCAAGGTCAGTAAATCAACATTCGAGATCCTGCAAAGAAGTGTTAAATTCAGCAGGCTTACAGATGGAGCATTTGATATCACCGTCGGGCCTTTGGTGGATTTATTCCGCCTGGCAAAGGAAAGTCAAATTGCACCCGGTCAGGAAGAAATCGAGAAGGCCAAATCCAAAGTCGGTTATGAAAAACTCATCCTTGACCGGAAAAATAAAACGGTACAATTTACCATTGAGGGAATGCGACTGGACCTCGGCGGCATAGCAAAGGGTTACGCTATCGATAAAGCAATTGAGGCAATACAGGAAGCCGGAGCAATTGGGGCTATGGTCGATATCGGCGGTGACATTCGATGCTTCGGCGTACCGGCCAAAGGTAAAGACCGCTGGCTCATCGGTCTACAGGACCCGAACCTCCCCAGAGATACTCCCGGCCCCAGTCTTGTTTTGACATTGAGAATTGCCGATGGGGCAATTGCAACCAGCGGTGACTATCAACAATTTGTTTTAATCGAGGGGAAAAAATACAGTCACATAATAGACCGCCAAACCGGGACAAGCACCGAAGGGCTCTCAAGTGTAACCATCATCGCGGACAATGCAACCAACGCCGATGCCCTTGCGACGGCGGTCAGCGTAATGGGGGCCGAAAAGGGTATTGCCTTAATCGAGACATTGCCGAATACCGAAGCGATATTAATGCCTTCGGGACCGAAGCCCGAACCCATAAAAAGCACAGGCGCCGAAAAATATACATATTAATGTTTAGCCTTCACCGTAACGGCGGTGGTGGTACAAAAATTATAATGCTGTTTTGCCGCGGAAGATAATCACTTTAGTCGGGCATTTATTCATAGCGGTTTCGGTTTGTTCGTTCGGCTGGTACCTTGTGTAATCCAGTCGGGCCAGATTATCCTCCACCGTGAAAATGTCGGTCTGCTTGGCACATAAGCCACAGCCGATACAGCCGACTTTGCAGTTTGAGCGTGTGCTTTTACCCGTCTCTTTACTGCTACAGGCGACCGTCATCATATTCTCATGACTGAATGGGACCATTTCAATCAGGTTACGCGGGCAGGCCTTTGAGCAGGCGGTACAGCCTGTGCATTTGTCATAGTCAACGGTGGCCAGATCGTCGATGATATGCAGAGCATCAAACTTGCACACCGCCACACAATCTCCATATCCGAGACAGCCAAAGGCACAAGCCTGCACGTTCGCCAGGGCATTTGCCGCCGTACAGCTTTGTATGCCTTCGTATTTGGCAAATACGGTCTTATCTTCGGTATGGGCACGACAATGCACAATTGGTCTTTTTTGCGGTCCGGAGTCACTAACCTGTAGATTTAATATAACTGCGATTTTTGCTGATGTTTGCGGCCCGCCGGGTGCACATTTTCCGAGCAAACCGGGATTGCGTAAAACGGCTTTGGCATACTGCCCGCAACCGGGAAATCCGCAGGCGCCGCAATCGAGGTTCGGCAGAGCTCCGTGTATCTGCTCTATTTTCGGGTCCACCGTGACCTTCAACTTTTCGCTCGCAATTAAAAGCACAACGGCAAAGGCACTCCCCAACCCCAGCATTGTCAGGCCTGCGGCAACTATATTCCACAGTACTGGTGTTTCAGCTAAAAACATTTATAATTCCTTTGGCCATAAAAGCACAGCTAAGTTAAAAAGTGGCTAAAGTATAAAGTGCCTAAAGTTTCAGAAATAAATATTCGAATTCCTTATAAGAATTTACTTATTAGCGGCGGATGTAAAAATACCAAGCAATTCACTGCACTCATCATATTCCCATTTCACTTTTGCCCAGGAAAGCCATTTTATCTTTACAATTACCTCCAGCCAGTACTGCGTTTCGCTGGCTTCGCTCTGGCATATTTTAATCTTGTTCCTGAAATCTGCCTTGCTTCTCGATCTATTTGCCTCTCGATAATTTGCCCCTATGGACGTTCCTGATTTTGTGATTTGTGTCCGTATTACCTTCGCCTCGGGCGTATTAGGCAGAGTTCTCGATAGACGGATTATGCGCACAGCAAATTCTCGTGTCCGTTTTTCAAGTTTCCTGGCAAATTCTTTATTATCCACAAATTTAGCTCACTTTAGACACTTTAGCTCATTTTAATTTACTTTCTCATCGTATCATTCCTGCAAAGCCCATAAAGGCAAGAGTCAGCAGACCGGCGGTAATCAGTGTGATAGGGGCGCCTTTGAGACAGTCGGGGACATCGGCGAGATTGAGATTTTCGCGAATGCCGGCCATGATGCAAATCGCCATCGTAAAACCAATCCCGGCACCGAAACTGCGAACGACCGCATCGAGCAAACTGTCAATTTCCCAGAGGTTGATAAACAAACACAGCCCCAGAATCGCACAGTTAGTGGTAATCAGCGGCAAAAATATCCCGAAGCTCTCGTATAGTGACGGGAAAAATTTACGAATGTACATTTCCACAAGCTGCACGGCACCGGCAATTACCAAAATAAAGCAAACGTACCGCGTCACCTCCAGCGGCGTACCGATAAGAAGCAGATGGTCAATCAACCATGTCAGAGTTCCGCTGAGCGTAACTACAAAGGTTACCGCCAGGCCCATGCCGAAGGCCATGTCGATTCTGCCCGATACGCCAAGATAGGGGCAGATACCGAGAAACTTCGTGAATACAAGATTGTTAATCAAAACGATGGATATAAAACCTAAAAGTAAAGCATTAAATGTATCCATAATCCTTTAGCTCCGTTTTTTACTGATGATATTCACCAGCCCCAACAAAAGTCCCAGAGTGATAAATGCCCCCACCGGCATACTCATCGCAGCCCACGGCACAAACCAGCCGCCGTTTTTCTGCAGGGCAAGAATCTGAATTTCGAATATTGCACCTGTTGCCAGCAGTTCTCTAACAGAGGCAAGGACACATAAAGTAAGTGTAAAGCCGATTCCCATCCCAATGGCGTCGATAATACTAACCATAAGGCCATTCTTGCTGGCGCAGGCCTCCGCCCGGCAAATAATAATACAATTGACGATAATCAGCGGGACATAAGGCCCTAATACTTCGCTCATCATTGGCTGAAATGCCTTGAGGAACAAATCCGCTATGGTCACAAACGTCGCTATCGTGAGGGTGAACATTAAAATTCGCAAGTGCGGTTTTAGAAGATTCCTCATCAGGCTGACCACAATGTTGCTGCACAATAACACAAAAATCACACAGCAGCCCATTGTAAAAGCAGGCTTGACCGCGGCGGTCACCGCCAGTGTTGGACACATACCTAATAAAAGCCTGAATACAGGATTTTCACGCCATAATCCCGCAAGCAGCGTATCCTTATAAAGACCGGCAGGAATTGCACTTTTATCCGCCATTACTAATAAGCCCCTTTGTCTGAATTTGACTTTTTACCTGCGGCAGAAACTTGTTGAAGATATCAACTACGGCTTCGCTGCTTACCGTAGCACCACTAATCGCCACAATTTCAGAATCTATTTTTTCCGAATCCCCTGTTTTAGAGAGCACGAGTTCTTCCGCCAGTGCGCCGATAAATTGATTTCGATAATACGGCAGTTTTATCTGGTCACCAAAACCTGGAGTCTCATTGCTGGCCAGCACGCCGAAGCCTTTGAGCTGCTCAAAATCGGCATCAACCGCCAGGACCAGCTTAATCTTATCGGCAAAACCCGAACCCTCACATTTAAAGGCCCAGCCAACACATCTACCATCGTCAGCGATAGCTTTCTTGATAGTAGTCGCCTTTTGTTTACCTTTACCCAAATCCACCTCAACTTTTTCCAAAGCTATCTCAAAATTCGCAGCTTCCGGTAGCATTTCTCCGGCAAGGTTATTAAACTTATCTTCTTCGTTCTGCAGTATCTTTTCCTGCCACGCGGCGTTCGCTACCGCTATCAACAGGCCGAAGAAGAACGATGCTACAATCAGCAGCCAGCTTTGTTGGAAGAAGTATTTTACTTTAAGCACCTGGCTTGCCTCCTGCGGGAATCCGCTTGAACAACCTGTCAATCAGTGGTGTTACTGCATTCATTAACAAAACAGAGTACATCACACCTTCGGGGTATTCCCCGACGATTCTTATGAGCATCGTTATTGTCCCGACTCCGAAGCCGAAAAGCCACATCCCCCTTCGTGTCAAAGGCGCCGTCACCGGGTCTGTGGCTATGAAAAATGCCCCAATTAACAATCCCCCGCTACATAAGTGAGTCAGCGGTGAAATGTGAGCCTCGGGATTTATTAAATAAGCAATTGACCCAAAGACAACAGCAGAAAGGATGACCGCCAGCGGAATATGCAAATTTATTGTTTTTCTTATAAGCAGATAAATCCCCCCAATTAAAAGAGCCAGAGCACTTGTCTCACCAAGACAGCCACCAACTTCTCCGATAAATGCAGCTCCAAGCTGTTCGTTAACTCCCGGAGCTCCGGTTGTGGTTTTTTGGGCTTCTTTGCTTAAAGCAAGCGGCGTCGCCTGGGTTCGTGCATCCATTGTGTTTGCTGCCGATATTTTAGGCATTGCAGAGTCAATCGATGCAGGAACCGTCCATGTAGTCATCATCATTCCAAAGGAGGCGGTCAAAAACGCCCTGCCCACCATCGCCGGATTGAAGATATTGGCGCCGAGTCCGCCGAAAACCATTTTGCCTATCGCTATGGCGAAAACGCTGCCGATTATCGCCGCCCAAACAGGAAAGCCCGGCGGCAGTGAAAACGCAAGAATTATGCCGGTAACAACAGCACTAAAATCGCCGAGTGAATTGGGCTTTTTACAGATCATATTGCAAATCCACTCAGTGACTATCGATGAAACAACGCATGTGGCGACAAGAAAAAGTGCATGTAAGCGGAAATAATAGCCTGCTGCGACCATCGCAGGAACAAGGCCGATGATGACATCAAGCATCACGCTGCGGGTGGAAAGCCCCTGGCTGATATGTGGTCCGGATGAAACTGTTATATCCCTGAGCATTTTCTTTTATCTCTTATCTTATCATGCGTATTGCTTTATGCATGACAAATATTACTGAGGTATTTTCTTCTTTTGCCTGGCAAGAAAGATTTTGCCGGTTTTGATATACCCTGTCAGCTCGATATTGGCAGGGCAGACATAACTGCAACAGCCACACTCAATACACGCACTCATAAAACAATCCTCCGCCACATCCAGAAGGTTGTTTTTGACAGCGTGCGCAATTTTAGTTGGATTTAAGTTCTCAGGGCAAGCCTGCAGGCATCTGCCGCAGCGAATACAAGCGGTTTGACGTCTGGCAAATTTGGCTTTGCCCATTTGTTCTTTCGTTATTATGGTTATGGCACCGGTGGTCTTTGTGATAGGCGTTTCCAAATCGGCAATTGCTATGCCCATCATGGGTCCGCCAAGAATCACCCTTGCAGACTTTTGAGTCACTCCTCCGCAAAATTCAATCAACTGCTCCACCGACGTTCCTATGGGAACATAGTAATTACCCGGTCCGGCAATTGCCTCTCCCGTGACGGTGACTACTCTATGGGTCAGCGGCAAATCGGCAATAACCGCTTCGGCAATCGCCGCACATGTGGCAACATTAAGCACCAGGACGCCTATCATCGGCGGAATACCGCCTGTAGGGACATTTCGCTTCAGAATCGACCTGATAAGCTGCCTTTCTCCGCCCTGTGGATATTTCGTCTTAACCGGTACAATTTTAATACCATCGCTCCGGCCGGAATTGTCCAAAGCTGCTCTCATAGCTTCTATCGCTTCGGGCTTGTTATCTTCGATGCCGATAATCACCTCCGGACAGCCGGAAGCCTTTCGGGCAAGCTTGATACCGGCAATAATTTCGCTGGTCCACTCAAGCATTATTCGATAATCACAGGTGATATACGGTTCACACTCACATCCGTTGACAATCATTGTCTTTTTGGGCAGTCTTGGATTCGGCTCGATCTTGACCCTCGTCGGAAAGCCGGCTCCGCCCATGCCGACAATACCGGCCTGACGGACGGCCTCGCATATCCGTTCGACTGAATACTTGTTTATATCAAAACCGTCTTCCAATCTAAAGTATGAACGCTTCGTTGGATTATCTGTATATGCCTCAACAACTATTGCCGGACTTCGGCCCATGACCGCATGAGGTCTCAGGGCGATTTCCGCCACTTTACCGGTAATGGGAGAATGAACAGGGGCCGAAACGAACGCATCGCAATCCCCGATTTTTTGCCCCGCCTGGACCATATTCGCTTTTCTGACCAGCGACCGGCAGACTGCACCGATATGCTGACTGAGCATTACTGCAACTTGTTTAACAACGGGCCCGGGTTGTATCGGGCTCTCACAGGTCAGGCCTTTTTTTTCAGGCGGGTGTGTCCCGCCGGGAAAACTTAATCTGGCTTTAGTAGCAATACTCATATCAGGATAATTATTAAATCTAATTAATTTTCTTATTTATCACTCTTGTAATAAACACGCAAACAGAAGTTATCAGCAATGCCATGAGAAAACTGATGACGGTTTGCATCTTATGTGCATTTGCCGGATTGTCGTCTTGTGAAAAACTCAGGATGCTCCCCCCTGCAGCTGCAAAAATTTTATCAAAAACCGCCAGAGAAATGATAAAAACAATCAGCGGTAATAGAAATGCTACGATAGTTTTAAGTAAAATCGAAGGACCTGCAGCATTACCCAACCGCCGGTAAACTTCCTGGCAATCGTGCTTCTGACGGCAATTTTGACAAAATTCCTGCTGAACCATATAACTTCCGTATGCAAAAACACATTTTATAATAAATGAAATAAGTTTTTTAAACAGAAATATTTTATGAGCAGCACAAAATTATCCCTCATACAAAGTCTTATTTGAGCAGCTTAGGCTATATGATCGAAGCAGGATATGACCTTAATGGAATGATCCAGACCATGCAACATTATCTCACATACAAAAAAAGCCCAACCATAATTATGATTGGGCCCAATATGATTACAAATTTCCTGTTCCGAATACAGCAATTAAAGCAGGCACAAAGTCAAAAAAACTACATAAGACTCCCTGCTCAAATTTGAAAAGCAGATAGTAATATATCCAAACTCACTCAGGAGGTTATACTATCTATTGCCCCCTCTCAGCGAGTCTTGCCTTTCTGGAATCTTCGATTGCACTGTGCTTGCACTCAGGGCAACGGTCTTCTATATCGCCACGAACAATGCCCTTAAAGAAAACAATACCACATTCCGGGTTGGAACATTTTACAGCTTCGTATAAGCTTTCCTGACCGCATTTTTCACAAGCTATAGCAGACGTAGTCTGAGCCAAAGGGTTGAAGCGTTTTTCTACTTCTTCAAAGTACTTCCTCTTACTCATCTGATACTCTGCTTTACAGGCCGGATTGTTGCACTTAACCCAGACCATCTGATCTTCTGGAATACTGCTAAGACCTCCTGAGTCTCCGGAAAAAACGTACTTATAAGCTACGAAACCTGCAGCTAACAAGCATACTATAATAATAATGATATAAATTGCATTTTTGCTCATATTTGGGTCTCCAAATAACATATGACAATTACGTCAAAGAACAACGTTGTCAGGTTATTACTTTCTATGTTATTTGTCAAATAGTTTTCTCCGATTTACGGACCGTGGCTATATCCCTGTCGCCATCCCGGTGGCGCCTGAAGGCATCTGCAGAATTCTGGCCGGTTCCTCAGGGAAACCTGTGCGAGCTGAAAGATACGCCGATTCCATCACAGCCATATTCTTGAGATTTTCCCTGCCGCTGCTGCATAGTTTTTTGTTATCGGACGATAATACGTCAAGTGCAAAATCATTCAGCAGATCTACCATACAATTTAGACGACTATCATCGTAATCGAATTGCTCACAAACCTCACCCTGTCCATCAGTGAGGGTCAGTTGTCTCTGACTGACTGTCAGAATTTTGTCTTTCCCATAGAGCCGCAAACGTTCCTGTTTCGGCCCGGTTCCACTCCGCCGGGAAGCTACTAAATTACCAATGAACGTATCGGTATATTTCATCGTCAAGACGGCCGTATCTTCTGCCAGATACAACCTCTGTTGTTTATCCTGAGCCTGATTGCTGTGCAAAGAGTAAACCTGCTGCGGCAAACCGAAATTCCACAATATCTGGTCGATTATCTTATAACAATTATGCAGAAGAACACCCCCACCGGCTAATTTCGGGTCGCTTTGCCAGCCGGGATAATGTTCATCACCAAAACTGCAAAAAACATTCAATAGAAAAAGTTGTTCTATTCTGCCCTGCTGGAGAAACTTGCGGAAGTCAAGAAAGTTCTTTGCATATCTACCAGGATTGGCAACAACAAATTTGACATCTTCATCCTCACTCAAGCGGACAAACTCCGTCGCTTCTTCAAAATCCCTCGCCGCCGGTGCCAGCTTGAGTATATTGAAGTTCTTCTTCATCGCCAATCGAATATGCTCATCGCAACTATGCATACCGGCCGCTACCAGCAAAGTCCGGCTCTCCTGGTCTATGTGGGAATCCAATGCTGTTATTAATTGCCGGTAATCGTCGTATGCGGTACATTGATATTGCTCGGCCGTTTTCTCGGCCAGATTTGTATCGGTATCGGCAACAGCTTCAATCTCGAAATAGTCAGACGCCTTAGCCGCTTCAAGCAGAGCTCGGCCACGCTCATCGAGACCAAGTACCGCTGTCTTTAACTTAGCTTCAATCATCTTCTAAAACTGTGCCCCACCAACTTTCGATTGAAAATTGCCCGCAAAAGGCTCAGCACGACCATCATTTTACATTCCTTTGATAAAAAAGAAACTTTTTAAAAACATTTTCATCCATGTTTAATCCCCAGACCCGTCCTGAATGGGCATTCTTTAAGCCCATAATCGTAAGAACACCGAGCTATTTTGCGAATTCGGTCACACGACTTTCCCTGAATCGACGAGCGGTAAGTCCATTGCAAGCCAATGCTTGGGAACAAAGGAAGGCCGATCTGCCAATAATTGATTCACCACTTTTCTAACCACCAATTTATGAAATGCCTCGTTCGTCCGCATGATATGATTATTTTTTTTTATTTCTATTGGACTGAGGTTTGTTCTACCGGTATAATCAGGGACAGTTAGGGATACTCTTTCGTCTCTCAAGATTATTCCTATTCAAAAATCGAGGGACAAAATTTATGGCCGTTAGAGGCCAAAGGAGCACAGTTGTGAGTACAGGTATAGTAAAATGGTTTAACGGGAAAAAAGGTTTTGGATTTATCACACCCGATGGCGGCAGCGAGGATTTGTTCGTTCATCACTCGGAAATCAAGACGAATGGCTACGCCACTCTTGAGGAAGGCCAGAAGGTGGAATTCGAGGTCGGACAGGGTAAAAAAGGACCTTGTGCAACCAACGTAATCCCTGGTTAATTCAAAGCAGGACACCGAAAAACAAACGGGCTCCAGGAAAACTGGAGCCCGTTTGTTTTTGACATTTAACACGCTGGTCAGCCCTTCCAATTCTTGTCCCGAGCAAGTTCGCACTGAGCCTGCTAAAGTATCAAAGAGCATTGCCGGAGTTATTCAATTTCAAATTTTTAGCAAAAAACAAACAGCAAAAAGAACTAACTACCAATTGGATATTAAAAATGGGGGAGCATACAACTCCAGCAATCTGATGTCAGGAAAAATATCCAACTTTTTGTGTTTGTTGAGTAAACTGTGGACCGCAATGAACAACAAATCTTCTTACGATGGTTACGACCAAATGCAATTGGGGCCTATACTTATCCAACAAGTATAGGCCCCAACATAATGCAAATCTTTTATATCAACAGCATAATCAGCTGTCATCTACAATTTCAATGCTGTCTGTCGTTCTAACTATTGTAGCAGTTGATATAGACGAATATCGTCCATGAATAAAAGCCCTTCGGTTCCGGTCGAACCGGTTCTTTCCACGCCGATACCAAGCTGCATGACATTCGTCAGATCGATACCAAAGGCCGACAGTTCGATATCCCACTGTATCCATTCACCACCCGTCAAGTCGGCTGCATCGCCTTCATAAACTACCTTGGCGCTATTGACCTTCACATACAACTGTTGACCAGTAGCATCAGGACTATTGGGATCACCAAAGAACCACAGGCTCAGAGTATCTATGCCTTTCTGTGCCCAGTCACTCCCCGTCGGCATATGGTCAGAGCTCAACGAGACCTCTGAGTAACTTGCAACGGTGTTATTATATAATAATGGACCTGACTGGTTACCACCGTGCACATATTCAACCCTGGTTTCAACAAAATGTTCACCGTTTGCAAAATCCGGGTCAGGATAACCAATCGTCCCACCGTTGACCGTGGGATTTTCAAATCCGTCCGACCAGGTCAAATATATCCTGTTAGTACCTTCCTCTTCGAGGTTGCGGTCATTATAGGCATCGAAGTTGTCAACAACAAGATAGTTGCCTGTCGTAAAGTTAAAGATGTCACTTGTCCACAGCATATCCGGCTGAGCCGAGTTAACATCATCAACTCGCCAGTAATAGGTCGTATTGAAATCCAGAAGTTCCGGTTCAAAGCTGCTTTCAGAAACACTGGCAAAGGTGACATTCGGGTAGTCTGCTATATTTCCTACGTTGACATTGTTAATATCGTCCATACTGGTGCCGAGATACAGGTTGTGCATTTCAGCATTAATACCCGGCAACCATCTCAAGACAGAATTCGTCTGCAAATCAACGCTACCACTCTGAGGAACTGCACCATAGGAAGCCAGCGGCAAGAACGGCGAGAGGAAACTACCATTAATAATCTCCATCTCGCGGATACCGGGTCCCTGCCAGGCAACCTGGCAATGGTCCCAATCGCCACCTTCCTTCCATATCGCCTCTATGTAATATTTATTACCGCTAATCAGAGACACAGGATCTGACTTGTGACTGAAAGTATCATACCCCCCCCAGACCAGTTCAGTAGCAAGCATTTGTACATTTTCGGGACTATCATCGGTGCTCAGCCATAATTGACCTTCGTCGGCACTGGTGAAGAAGAATGTATAGTCGCCTGAAATCGGCACATAGAGCCAGCCATAAATTTTGGCGCCGTAGTTGTCACCAATGCTTTCGGCGGTACTGAATTCTGTCAGCAATTCGGTCGAGCTCGGCGAGCCCGGATAGCGAATATCCGACTGAAGAGCATCCAAAGTTGAGCCAGCGATACTATCCCACATTTCCATGACAATCGTACCCAAGCCTTCAAGCGTAGTGGTAAAGCTCCAGATGTCACCTGGAAATACATCCAGGCCGTCGGATTCATCTACACGCCAATAATAAGTCTTTTCACGTTCGAGCAGGCCGACGTATAAGTTCGGCTCTGTAACAACACCTTTGTCTGTACCACCCGTACCGGCTTGAACATCTTCGAGGCTGTCACCAATATACACATGATGTTCAACCGAACCAGCACCCGGAATCCAGCTTAGCGTGAGATTCGGATCAATATATACAGAACCATCAACGGGGATGGGATTAAAGGCAGTCCTCGAGGCGACTGTAAAGCTCCAGATATCGCCATGATAAGCAGTACCATTTTCCTCGACCTCATCAATACGCCAGTAATATGTCGTTTGCTCGGTAAGACCCGTCGGATACGGATTACCCGCAGAACCCACGGCGAAGGAAGTAGCTTCCGTGTTACCACGGAATATATCCGTATTTGCTGTTGTGGCATTGTTTACATCATCATAACTTTCTCCGATGTAAACATTGGAAGAGATCGACGTCATTCCCGGCTGCCAACCAAGCTCCAACGCGGTAGAATTGACAATAGCTCCGTCTTCCGGAACCGGCTTGCGAGCTTTCGTCACCGGCGTGGTCGAAGAGACTACTAAGGCATTGATAAAAGCGTATGGATTGCTCGCACCCGATTGTTCAACGGTGTTTTCGTTAGGACTACATTCCAGAACAAGTGTACCGTTTTCATCTGACTGGGTCGTACCGCTAAAGGCATGGGAAGTTGCACTTGTCGGCATTATCCCACCATTGAATGTGGTCGTTAGGAGAAATTCACCCGTGTTTGTGTTCGACCAATCAGCGATTCGATCGCCTGCACTGCCATTGTCATATGCATAAATAGTTATCTCGTAGGTCTCGTTGGGCTTAAGACCTGATAATGTGAGGATCATTCCACCCGGCCGTGCAAAAACAAAATCACGATAGATCAGCTCATACGATATCCCGGTTGGTGCGCCGCGCCAGCGCGCGTCAAGAGTACCGGCATCAGTGTTTGGGTCAAGTTCAACTGTAACGCCGTCTATTTCAGAGCCACTATCGAGGAGGGTAAAAGAAGTAAATCCTGGTTCTGTTTGTGCCTCAACATTTCTATTGCTAATATCCAGCTTGAGGAAGGGATAATATTGTTGTGCGTATGCTATTTCACCAGTCATGCCACAGACAACAACCGCTGCAAACAACACATATAACAACACATAATTCTTTCCTATTGTTCGTTCTCCTAACTTCCTAATTAACATATCTTTGATTTTCATACTCTCACCCTTTCAATTCTATTAATAACTTCCATTTAATTAAATAACGAAAAACATTTCATTCATACGTTAACATATCATTGCCGGAATCGCCTGACTACGAACGACAAAGACATATATCGTCAAAAAAAGATTACATAACCAAAACTCCTGACGTTCAGATTGGATTTATTAGCGATACAGAAAAATTCAAATGTATTAACACTCAATTCCTCCTTCATAAAAAGCACAAAAAGCCACTTCCACGCTCTTACTACACGCGAAAACGCCTGTCATACCCCAAAAAGCACCAATAATTCTAAGTTTTTTAGTTTTGAATTCTTTTTTTTCAGCTTGTGCTTGTCTCAAACAGCTACCGATAAAAACCTTGTCTCTCTATTATAATGTTCCTCCAATGACAAGGATTATAACTATAAAACTACAATAACTCTTTCCAAAAAACAAAATCTCACCCCTCTTACCTTTCCACGATTGAACAAGGTATCATTATATCTTAAACATTAATGAACTTAAATATTACAATGGCAAACACAATTTGTCCTATCTCCCTGTTCGCCAAAGGAATTAAATCACTTGTTCAGCTCACGTAAGATATGAGGTGAAAGGCGATTTGATTTTTTAATAATCCTTGAAACTTCTCATCCACTCCGGCCATTCGTCCGGTTGCATACCACCGGCTGTGGTATAGGTACCGGCAGTGTCGAATGTACGGCTCCACCTGAGAGTCCAGAGTTCTTTTAATCCGATTTTTCTTGTGGAAAAATCCAGGAACAAGCCGTTGACGTGTTGGATGTGACGATTCATACATGAGTATTGCATTTGATTCGATCGGTCGCCGTCATACTGTGGAGGCGCGTTTGTGGATTCGGGATTCAGTGCCACATACATACAATCCAAAAAGACTGGAACCTTATCCCCTTCTTTGACTCCGGTTTTCCTCCAATATTCAGGCTCATTCTTTCTGTTCAGGATGAATCTGCTAAAGCCATAGCTGCCAAACACACCTTCTTCAGGAGTCCAGGTGCCACCCCAACCCCATTGAGGGTCGGCGGATTGCCTACTACTGCCCCACGTGGCAAACGGGCCAAAGTTCTGATTGGGATTTTTAGCAGCCGGGCAGCAGCGCATCTTCGGATCACTGTAGTATTCCTTGTAGACTTGATGCCACATTCTTTGATAACCCTCTTCAGTCCCGTACTCTCTGTTGTGGAAAAAGCCGTTATTATCGCTGGTGTACATCGCAAAAACATAAGACCATTGTTTTAGTCTTCCCTGGCAGGCAACTACTCTTGCCTGCGCCTTGACCTGATTCAACGCCGGCATTAATATGGACATGAGTAATGCGATAATGGCAATTACAACCAACAGCTCTATTAATGTAAAACCTTTATTTTTATTCATTGTGACACCATAAAATTACATTAAAATCATCCCACACACACACTTAATATATTTATCGCAGAAAGGCCTATTTAAGACAACTTCATTTCGTCTCAAAAAATCTTCATTCCGTGCAGACTGATAGATTTCACTCCCCATATTTCATCACCTCTGCCTTTCTGTAATGTCAATTTACCAACACTTAAGGTCCTGTCCTCTGTTTTACCAACAACTCTTCATATAATATCAACAATCAACAACTAAGTCAACCAATTACCAGTTAATTATAGCACTAATATGGTCTTTAGCCCCCTGAGCAGTTCAAATTTCAACAGATTCCTCGGCGGGGCATGGAATGATAACTCATATTGCTTATATCGTGCGGATTTCTGCCCTCGGGGCGTGACAATTCAACACTAAGGATCAAAGAAGATTCACACATTAATCCTTCCGTTACACAACGAAAGAATGTATTTAAGAACATCGGGTCTGCTGACAAGCCCCACTACTTTCTCTGCTTTTGTTACCGGTACCCTCCTGAAAGAGACCTCAAGAAGACACTTACAAATGTCATCAATGCCCTCATTCTCATCAAAGTGCACGGCCGGTTGTGTCATATACTCTTCAACTGTCCTTCCCTTTATATTCTGTGGGTCAGAAAACAATCTGAGTAAATCTTTCTCCGTAATAATCCCCAGCAGCGTCATATCCAAATTAACCACAGGGATACCTGAAATCATGTGTGCCAGCATAAGCTCTAATGCTTCTTCCACCGGCGTTCCCGGTCTGACAATTACCACTTCTTTTGTCATAATGTCTTTTGCTGTCAGCATCTAGACCTCCCTTTCGTCTAAGCGCAAATCGCGCAGCCATTAAAAAATGGTGAAATCAAGCAATGAAATGACGATATCCGCCTTTTTCTTTGGCGAGTAAGATAACTGGTTTTATAAAAATCCACCATTTTGCCCCTTAATCAAAAATTGTCAGTTGAGCATTCACAATACAACACCTGACTACTCCCCAAGTAAGTGGCGTCCCTAAAGGATAAAATGTTGATAAAAATTTTAAAAGAATAAGTTTTGTATTCCGTAAATTATTTTGTTTGAATTAATTTTTCGATAATGAACTTCACAGAATGGCCCGCCTCGGGTTCCTTAAGAACGCTCGTGCCATAATCAAAGATGCAACCTCCTGAATTCAGATTTTTTGCTCCTAACCGCTGGCCTCTGTTCTCCGTCCTCTGACTCCAGAATTCTGTATTCTGTAAGCATTATCTAAATATTATTTTTTCCAGGTATAATAAAATGCTCCGGCACAGGAAAATGCGAACACATCAGTAATACTTCTTTGCCTACTTGCTCGATGACCGATTCGTTATCAATTTCATTAGCCACTTTACCGATAAATTCGGCTATTTTTTCCGCTTCAGGCTCTTTCATGCCGCGTGAGGTAATCGCCGGCGTTCCAAGCCGCACGCCGTTTGGATTCATCGGAGGTGCCGGATCGCCTGGTATCGTGTTGTAATTGGTGACAATCCTCGCCCGATCCAGTGCCTTCGCCATTTTTTTACCCGGGATGTTCTTACTTCTCAAATCGATTAAAATTAAATGATTGTCCGTTCCACCAGTCACTAAGTCAAAGTCGTATTCCAGCAGCTTTTTCGCTAAAGCTTTTGCGTTTTTGACGATCTGCTTCGCATATGCGGCGAACTCAGGCGTGTCGGCTTCAGCCATCGCTACCGCAATAGCTGTTAATGTATGCATGTGCGGACCGCCCTGCAAACCGGGAAAAACCGCCTTATCCACGTTTTTTGCGTGCTCTTGTTTGCAAAGCAGCATTCCACCGCGAGGCCCACGAAGGGTTTTGTGTGTAGTAGTTGAGACAATGTCGGCAAAAGGTACCGGACTTTTATGTATGCCGGCTACAACCAAACCTGCAATGTGGGCAATATCGCTGACAAGATATGCCCCAAATTCTTTAGCTATTTGGCCGAATATTTCAAAATCGATCTCCCTCGGATATGCGGTGGCACCGGATATGATGATTTTCGGACGATGTTTTTTTGCCAGGTCCCGAATCAGGTCGAAGTCCAGCCTGCCTGTTTTCGCATTAACAGGGTACGGGACGGAATTGTAAAACTTGCTGGTGAGAGAGACTTTCCAGCCGTGTGTCAGATGCCCGCCATGGGAAAGAGACATGCCCATAATCGTTTCGCCCGGTTTTATCAAAGCTGCGTATGCAGCCAGGTTTGCTACTGAGCCTGAATAGGGC
Source organism: uncultured Pirellulales bacterium (assembly GCA_964569935.1). Taxonomy (GTDB): domain Bacteria; phylum Planctomycetota; class Phycisphaerae; order Sedimentisphaerales; family Anaerobacaceae; genus JAFGPS01. The sequence goes on along the minus strand of CAZMWN010000022.1, from coordinate 1,647 downwards.
TGAACGTTAGCGTGGTCGGCATTGAATAATTTTTTTGCCCGCTCCTGGGCCATTCTCTCGATAAGGTCTGTTACCTGCTGGCCCTCGTAATACCGCCTGCCCGGGTAACCCTCCGCATATTTATTGGTCAGACAGCTTCCGCTGGCTAACATAACCGCTTTGGAAACGTAGTTCTCCGATGGAATCAGGCGGATTGAGCCGCTCTGGCGGGCCGCTTCCTGCCTGATTAGTTCATAAATCTGTGGATCATACTGTTCAAGAGCATTTATCATATCAGTCTCTCGTTAAATTGTTTTATTAAAGCTGCCTTAGAACTCCGAAACGCATTACAAGACGTTCGGATTCTCTTATAGCATAGCCCGGCTTTGCCGACAAGTAAATATTTATTGACAAAACGCAGCTTCATACTACGATAGGCGGATTAAAAATGAATTGGACGACAGAATTGGTACATATTTATGCCGGAAGAAAACGGTCAGGCATCCGCTAAAGCCAAGGCATTTTTTGAAAAGGCGGAAAAAGTAGCCGAGACAAGAAATTTCGATTATGCAATCGATTTTTACATTGAAGGTCTGCGCTACGAACCGGAGGCACTTGAGCAGGGTCATCTGCCGCTTTGTGAATTGGCCCTGCAACGTAAGGGAGTAGGAGGCAAAAAACCTTCAATGATGGAAAAAGTCAAACGTCTGGGAGGAAAAACACCCCTCGAGCAAATGCTCAACGCCGAATATCTTTTTGCAAAAGATCCCGAACATTTACCGTATGCCGAGGCGATGTTAAAGGCCGCAGTCGAAGGCGGTTATAATAAAGTCGCTCACTGGATTGCCAATTTGATATTCCAGAAAAATAATACATCCGAGAAACCCTCAATACAAACATACATCCTCTTAAAAGATTCTTACAGGGCCATCGGCGAATTCGACAAAGCCGTTGCTGCAATCCAGTATGTCGTTAGGCTCAAACCTAATGATAAAGAGATGGCGGACGAATATAAGAACCTCTCGGCGGAATTAACCATGGCCAGAGGCAAATATGAAACCGATGAGGATTTTCGCAAAGCCATTAAGAACCGCGAAAGCCAGGAAAAACTTCACGCCCAGGCCGGCGTCGTTAAAACCGAAGATTACCGAGCTATGGCTGTTGAAGATGCAAGAAAAAAAATAGCCCGGAATCCGGACTCATCTGCCAATATTTTCGAATTGGCCGATGCACTCTCGGACCAGGATAACGACAAGGATGAGAATGACGCTATAGCGTTGCTGGAACATACCTATGAAGCGAAGAGTGACTTTAGCTTTAAACAGCGGGCCGGCCAGCTCAGAATTAAACAAATCAGAAGAAAGATAAGACAGGCAAAATCTGCACTCGAAACCAGTCCGAACGACCAGCAGGTCATGGTCGAGGTCGAAAAACTATCGGAAAAATTAAATAACACCGAACTGGAACATTACAAGCTTTGTACGCAAAATTATCCGACCGACCTGCGAGCCAAATTTGAATATGCCATGCGTCTGGTCAGAAACGAGCAGTATAACGAGGCTATTCCCCTGTTCCAGGAAGCCCAAAAAGACCCGAGACGAAAGATTGCGGCGATGAGTCAAATCGGCTTCTGCTTTTTCAAAAAGGGCTGGTTGCCGGATGCGATTG